>CACNYU010000009.1 GCA_902624785.1 uncultured Prochlorococcus sp. | reverse complement strand
ACTAAACCCTTATTTACATTAACTAAATTCATATCTAACTTTGAATCTAATCCAATCTTTTTCAGATTTAACTATATCTAACTTATATCCCATACTTTCTAAGGTTTCTTTCACCATAATTTCCGGTTCACCTTTATCAAGTTCTACAAAGAGAATATCTTTTTTGGTAATTTTCTCTAACGCTAATTTACACTTAACTACATTTAAAGGACAGGGAACTGATTTCAAATCAATGAACTTAGAATCCAAAGTCAAGAATCTTTTCCAAAAAACTTACTAAATAATCCACTATTTGTAGTTTGATTTTGAGTAGAGTAATGTGATGCTAATTTTTCCAAAAGCTTTCTTTCCTCTTCATTTATTCTGGTTGGCAACTTTACTTTGATAAGGACTTCTTGATTACCTCTAGCCACAGGATTACCTAATCTTGGCACACCTTTATTATCAAGAGTAAGCGTACTATTAGGCTGAGTTCCACCAGGTATTTGCAAATCAACTCTCCCATCAACAGTATCGATAGCTAATGTATCTCCTAATATTGCTTGTAGATAACTTATTGAAATTTCTGAATAAATATTAATCCCATCTCTTCTCAGCTTCGGATCTGTTTTAACCTTTATGAAAACATATAAGTCGCCAGATGGTCCTCCTTTTAATCCTGCATTACCTTCCCCAGTCACTCTTAATTTAGTACCAGTATCTACTCCTGGAGGAATATTTATACGCAATTTTTTACGAACTTGTTTTACGCCATTACCACCACAATTTGCACATGGATCAGAAATTATTTGCCCTACTCCCGCACATGAAGGACATTCTGCAACTTGTGTGAAATTTCCAAAAGGAGTTCTGGTTGCTCTTCTTACTTGACCACTGCCTCCACAAGTAGAACAATTGACAGGGCCACTACCAGGCTTTGCCCCGACTCCTTTACATGTAAGACAAGTTTCTAAATGTGGTATTTTTATTTCTTTTTGTTCACCAAATATTGCTTGTTTAAATTCAATAGTTAAATCATATCTAAGATCATCCCCTTGCTGAGGACCTCTTCTTTGCGTTCTTGAACCTTGTGGACCTTGTCCTCCAAAACCATTGAAAAAAGTTTCAAACAAATCGGCGAAACCACCCATATCTCCCATATCTGGCATCCCTGCCGCGCCCCCTAAACCGGCCTCACCAAACTGATCATATCTCGCTCTTGTATCTGGGTCAGCCAAAACCTCGTAAGCACGGCCAATCTCTTTAAATTTCTCTTCAGCGCCTGGATCTTTATTGATATCAGGATGATATTGTCTAGCTAATTTTCTATAGGCTCTTTTAAGAGTATCAGCATCCGCACTCCTAGAAACACCAAGTAATTGATAAAAATCAGCCATTAGAACATTGTGAACGAAAAATTAGGTTAATTATTTCTCACCATTCAAATTTTCATTTGAAGTGAGATCCTCTTCAACTTTATCTTTTTCTTTTTCTTCTTGCGAAACTTCGTTTAGGCCAGGTCCCATAGAAACTTTTACTAAAGCATGTCTTAACACCTTGCCATCTAGGTGATACCCTCTTTGCAATTCTTCAATAATTATATCTTCCTTTTCCTTTTCACTTGGCTCTCTGAGGACAGCTTCATGCAAATTTGGATCGAATTGCTGACCTAATACTCTCATAGGTGCAACTCCTTGTTGTTTCAATACCTCAACAAGTTGTTTATATAAACCTTGGTAACTTCGATGGAGAGTTTGAGCCTCTTCACTTTCAGGCTTTAACTGTTGCCTAGCTCTTTCAAAATTATCTACGATAGGAAGTATAGAGCTCAATGATTTACATATTAGCTGTACCTTAAGATCATCTTGATCACGGGATTGTCTTTTTCTAAAATTATCAAAATCTGCTGCGATTCTTACATATTGATCTTTTAAAGTTTGATGTTCTTTTTCAAGTTGTTCAAGTCTAGCAACCGTATTTAAAGAATCTTCTTGCTTATTAGAATTTTCTTCTAATTCTTTTGATGCTCCTTCAGAATTAACCTCTAAATTTACATCTTTATTAGGATTATCTTCATTAACAGAATCAGAAGGAACTTCCTGAGAATTATCTTCAACAAATTTTTCAGGATTGTCGATATTATCAGAATGATTTTCAATCATTATATTTAATTAATATCTAATTATTTTGTATGAAAACAATAGACAAAACAAGTTGCGGAAGCCCGCACCAATCTATTTATTCTGGTTTAAAAGTTAAAGCTAATCCATTATTACAATATCTTTTTCCAGTAGGCTTAGGTCCATCATTGAATACATGCCCTTGATGACCACCACATCTTGAACAATGATATTCAGTCCTCGGAACAATTAATTTAAAATCAATTTTAGTTTCAATTGCATTTTCAAGAGAATCCCAAAAACTAGGCCAACCAGTGCCACTATCAAATTTTGTATTGGAAGAAAATAAACCAAGATTACATCCCGCACAATAAAATATACCTTTTCTTTTTTCATTATTTAAAGGGCTACTAAAAGGAGGCTCTGTCCCCTCTTCTCTTAGAACATTAAAACTTTTAGGAGATAGTCTTTTTCTCCACTCTTCTTTGGTTAAATTCCAATTTTCATTAAATTCCTTTGAGGCCGCATAAACTTTAAGAGGATTTAATACAGATTTTAAAAATGGTACAAAAGGAATTAAAATAAAAAATCTCCTGCTAAGAAACTGATTCATTTTTAATAAATGGTGAGATATATATCTAATTCTATAAATAAACTACATAAAATCAGTATTGCACCGATGATGGATTGCACAGATACACATTTCCGGATGATTATGAGAAAAATAAGTTCTAAAGCACTCTTATATACAGAAATGATTGTTGCGCAAAGTTTAATATATACAGACAATAGAAGTAAATTTTTAAATTTTAATAAGGAAGAGCATCCATTATCAATACAATTTGGTGGGGACAATCCAAAACACTTGAAAGAAGTAGCAAAAATGGCCCAAGACTGGGGATATGATGAGATAAATTTTAATGTTGGATGCCCTAGCCCAAGAGTTTGCTCAGGAAATTTCGGAGCATCATTAATGAATTATCCATCTAAAGTCGCAAAATGCATTGAAGCATTGAAAAATAATTGCGATTTACCTATCACAATAAAACATCGTATCGGTGTAGATAATAATGATAGCTTTTCAAATTTAAATAATTTTGTAAGACATATATCTAATGCAGGGACAGAAAGATTTATAATTCATGCAAGAAAAGCTTTTCTAAAAGGTTTAAATCCAAAAGAGAACAGAAATATACCTCCGCTAAGATACGATATTGTTAAAAGATTAAAAGATGAAAATCCTTATCTTGCTATTGAAATAAATGGGGGGTTTACTGATATACAAGAGTGCATTAATGGTTTAAAAATTTTTGATGGAATTATGATTGGGAGAAGTGCTTATAAATATCCTTTAAGATGGAATGAGATTGATAATAAAATATATGGCGAAAAATTTTTGCCTTTAAAAGCCTCAGATATTATTTTTTCCCTAATTCCCTATATAGAAAACCATTTACAGAAAGGAAAAAAATCTTGGGATATTTGTAAGCATTTGATTAATATCGTCGAGAGCATACCAAATGCAAAAAAATGGAGAAATAAAATTTCTTTACTATCAATTGAAGGATCTTTAAGTTTAGAAATGCTTTTAACTTTTACTAATGAGCTGAAATCAATGGGTTATTAGTTATCTCCATTGTCATCTGATTCGTTTGATCCACCTTTTCTTTTTCTTCTACTTCTACCATTTTCAAATTCAGAGTTTTCGGCATTATTACCGTAACTTCTATCCTCCCATCCTTTAGCTCCAGAAGACCTATTTACATTATTTGCATTTTGATCTCCGCCTGAATAGTTTGTTGAGCTATAACCAGCATTATAGGAATTACCATTATGCCCATAAGAATTATTATCTCTATATCCATTATTTTGCCCTGAATTATAACCACCACCATTATTATATTGGCGTGTATTACCATTACTAAAATTTCTCCTTGGAGAATTTCCTCTTGGTTCTGCTTTATTAATTCGCAATGGTCTACCCATCATTTCAGTTCCTTGCAAAGATTCTATAGCAGTAGACTCAAGAGCTTCATCTGCCATCTCAATAAATGCAAATCCTCTCTTTCTTCCTGTATCCCTCTCTAAAGGAAGAGAACAATTCGTTACTTCACCGAAAGGGGTGAACAATTGAAGTACGTCTTCGCGTTCTGCACGGAATGGTAAATTACCAACAAAAATACTCACTTTAAACTCAATTAAAATTAACTTATATTTAAATCACATTATATGCGATTAAGATATTAAACAATACTACTTAACTATATAACTAATTGTAAGAATATGACTTGATTAGTTTAATAATCTATTATCCCAACTAATCAATTCTTCTTCAACCCGCTGAAAACTTGTACCCCCAATACTATTACGAGAATTCACTACATTTTCTGGCAAGATATTCTCAAATATATCTTGATCAAAAGCTTTATGGAATCTCTTAAACTCATTTAAAGGAAGTTCTTTAAATAATATTTTTTTTGAGACACAAAACATTACAATACCTCCAACGATTTGATAAGCCTCGCGAAAAGCAACACCCTTATTCACTAAATAATCTGCTATGTCAGTTGCATTAGAGAAATCATTTTCAACCGATTGCATTAAATTAACCTTATTAAATTTTAGGCCTTCATCAAATAATATTGTCATGGCCTTTAAACAATCAGAAACTGTTTTTACTGCATCAAAGATAGGTTCTTTGTCTTCTTGTAAGTCTTTGTTATAGGCTAATGGTAAACCTTTTACAGTAGTTAATAGTCCTTGCAAATGTCCAAAAACTCTTCCCGTTTTTCCCCTGATTAGTTCTGGAACATCAGGATTCTTTTTTTGAGGCATCAAACTACTTCCAGTAGCACAACTATCAGTTAGTTCTGCAAACGCAAATTCCTCAGTAACCCAAAATATTATCTCTTCGGATAAACGACTTAAATGAGTCATTATTAAGGATGAAGAAGAAAGAAATTCTATTGCAAAATCTCGATCACTAACTGCATCAACACTATTCATATATATATTTTTAAATCCTAACTCTTGAGCAGTCATATATCGATCAATATTGATTTTTGTACCCGCTAACGCAGCTGCTCCGAGAGGTGAAATATTCACTCTATTTTGAACTTCTTTCAGTCTATCTCTATCCCTTTGAAACATTTCCAAATAAGCAAGTATATGATGAGATAAAGAAAGAGGTTGAGCTCTTTGCAAATGCGTATACCCAGGAATTAATACTTTTTTATTTTGTTGCGCAATTTTTAATAACGATTTTTGAAAAGATAAAAGAAGATTATCTATTTCATTTATTTTCTTCCTAAGCCAGAGTCTTATATCAGTCCCTACTTGATCATTTCTGCTCCTGCCAGTGTGCAATTTCTTCCCTAAATCTCCAATTTTATGAATCAGTTGATTTTCTATAGCATAATGTATATCCTCAGATGGAAACGCAGGATGGAATATTCCTTTTTGATAATCAATTTTTATTTCGATTAAACCCTCTATTATTTTCTTAGATTCTTCTTTCGTAATAACATCTTTGTTTCCAAGCATCCTAGCATGTGCTATTGAACAATCAATATCTTCTATAATTAAAGTTTGATCAAATTGAATAGAGGCATTAAATTCTTGAATAAATGGATTAAGACTATTTTCAAATCTTGCGCTCCAAGCTTTTGACATATTAAAAAATTACCTGGTTATTTATATCTAATAAAGCATTTTTTTTTCTAACTGCCATTAATACATTATTCTAATTTAAAAATTACAATTGATGCATCGTCATCTAACGTTTTTTTATTACCAGAATATTTTTCTAATGTTTTAAAAATTTCATTTAAAATATCTTGTGAACATAATGATTTCTTACATAACTTAGTAAAAGTGTTTATTAAATTTTTTTCACCAAATCTTTCACCAGAAGAATTAGAAGTTTCTGTTATTCCATCCGTATAATATAAAATCAAATCACAAGATTTTAACTGTATCTCTCCACATTGATATTCAGCATCTTTTTGAAGACCAATTACATAACCTTCAGCATCTAATTTTAAAATTTTATTTGTTGAGCCACGCCATAATAAGGGGGGATTATGAGCTGCATTTGCAAACCTTAATTTTTTTGTTCTTGGATCATAGTCTGAATAAAATAAAGTAATAAACCTATGGGATTGATCCAAATCATAAATAGCAAGTTGATTTAAATCATGTAGTATTCTATCTGGCGGAAGACCTGTTAAAACTTCTGCTCTAAGCATCCCTCTAAGCATAGTCATTAGTAAACCTGCAGGAATTCCTTTGCCCATTACATCGCCTATTACCAGCGCCCACCTTCCACGCTGTCGCCTTTTGTCTCCCACATTTGGTTTTATTGACATAAAGTCAAAATAATCTCCTCCAAGCTGCAAGGCTGGTCTGCAATGCGCAGCTAAATCTATTCCATATATTTTGGGGCAGAAATCAGGTAACAATCTGGATTGTATTTCTGCACCACTTGAAATTTCTCTATCAACATTTTCATGTTTTTTATTAATCTTTAATAAGATATAATTTTCAATTCCTACAGCCAACAAGTTAACTAAAATATTAATGCTATTGGTATCTAATTGAATTTTTTGCTGATCAGATTTTTTATAAAAAACGTAAAAGAAACCTCTACACTTACCTCTGGCAACAATTTCATATGTCTTTAAAATAAAAGAATCAAATTTTGCTTCTAAAAAACTTTCAAAAATATTAATATTTTTTAGTTTAAAATTATTGAAAAGACCTTTATTTTTGCAAAATTCCTGCAAATCTAAAATGATTTTATCCCTTAACTTATTATCAGAAAAATAAATGTTCTCAAACCATATTTGCCCTTTTTCATCTAATGGGATTAACAAAGAAAATTCTTGATGAATAAAATATTTTGAAACTAAAGAAACATACTCTAAAAATCTTTTTAAACTTGAGAATAATTTTAAATAGTAAGTTAAAGATAAAATTAACTCTAAATCTTTATTTTGATTGCTTGCTAAATCTTTATTTATTTTCAAAAACTTGTTTATATATAAATATGTTTTAACACAAAAAATATTTTTTAAGAAAAATTAATTAAAGATTCATTTATCTGCTAACAAAGCTTCAATAAATTCAAAGCTATTAAAAGGTCTTAGATCCCTTATACCTTCGCCAGCTCCAATAAATCTGATTGGCAAATTAACCTCCAAAGATACTGCTAAAGAAACTCCTCCTCGTGATGTACCATCTAATTTTGTAATAATAGCTCCAGACAGATTTGCAGACTTAGAGAATCCTTTTGCTTGTTTTAAGCCATTTTGACCTTGACTTGCATCAAGAACTAATAATGATTCAACATTTGCATTAGGAACTTTTTTATCAATTATTTTTCTGATTTTTGATAATTCATCCATTAAGTTATTTTTATTTTGCAAACGACCTGCCGTATCAACTAATAATAATTCTGTACCCCTATTGACGGCAGAATTTATTGCATCAAAAACAACTGCGGCTGGATCAGCATTTCTAGATTGATTAGAAATAACATCAATATTACTTCTTTCTCCCCAGATCATTAATTGTTCAACAGCAGCTGCTCTAAATGTATCTGCTGCCGCAATTAAAGTTTTATAACTACTTCTTGTAGATAAATGAGCTAATTTACCAATAGTAGTTGTTTTTCCAACGCCATTAACACCAACAATTAACCAAATATTTAATTTACCCTTTTCAGGAACAAGAATTGTCTTATTTGAATTTTTAATTGGCTCCTCTAAAATTGATATTAATTCTTGTTTTAAAAACTTTATCCCCTCTTCACCTCCAACAACTTCTTCATTAAGTTTCTTCCTTAAAGAATTCATTATTTTCTCTGTAGAGTTGATGCCTGCATCAGCTCTTAATAATAAAGTCTCAAGATCATCTAAAGTTTCAGGGGTTAAAGGATCATCTCCTAAATTATCTAATAATTCCGAAACAAATCCTTTTCTAGTTTCTTCTAAGCCTCTCCTTAATCTACTTAACCAATCAATTTCATCTAATGAAATTTGATCTACTTTTTTCCCTTGAGCAGCTAAAACCATAGCTGACCAAGTAAATTCTTCATCAAATTTTCCTAATTTTGGTTTACTATCATCAAAAAAATCTCGATCGTTTTTTTTGAGTTGCTGCTCTTGCTTTTGTTGCTCTTGCTTTTGTTGCTCTTGCTTTTGTTGCTCTTGCTTTTGTTGTTCTAATTTTTGCTGCTCTTGCTTTTGTTGTTCTAATTTTTGTTGCTCTTGCTTTTGTTGCTCTTGCTTTTGTTTTAATTGAGCATAAGCTTGTTTTGCCCAATCAGTAGAATTTTCTATATTATTATTATTGGTCATGAAGTATAAATATTCAAAATCACAATAATTATATTAACTCATGTTTATATGTTGTTAAGTTTTTTATTTTGCAATCTTCTTAAAATACCATTTATCATTTTTCTACCTTGTTTATCACTGTATTTATTAGCTAAATTAACAGCCTCATTACATGCAACTGATATAGGAATATTTAAATATTCAATATCAACATAAGCCAAACGAAGAATATCTCTGTCTACCCTTGGTAATCTTTTAAATCTCCAACCCTCCATAACATTATCAATATTCTTATCAATATTAAAAATATTTTTTAAAACATTTGAAATTCTATATTTTATATCATTTCTTACTTCTCTATGATCACTAATTGCGATTAATTTTGGTAAGTCTAAAATATCTGATAAGGTATTCATTATTAATTCAATTTGAGAGACAGTCTCTTTAATCTCATTTCTTGATTTCTCTAACAGTTCATTTTTAACATCAGACAATTCACTATCTAAAATTTTATTGTAAGTTTTCTCTAAATTATCTTCACATTCATCTAATTCTTCTCGGCAATGATTAATCATTAATTCAATCCCAGCTTCGAAAATACTTTCAAAATTTATGTCATCAATATCAAAATTGTTTAGATATTTATTATCCTTTATAAGGCCAAGTGAAATTAATGATAACTCTCTTGAAAGAGATCTATGGTCCATAAAATTATTAATTAGAAGTATTAGTAGCTGCTCTAAACTGAGAAAATAATTTAGAAAAAGTTGGATTACTAGAAGTATTCTTTTCATCGGGATTAACAATTCCTGCTGAAATAATTGTCCTAAATGCATCCTCTACAGAAATATCCAAATCTTTAACAGATGATTCTGGAACCAATGTATACCAACCAGTTGTAGGATTTGGTGCCGTAGGAATAAAAACACTTAATAATGTTTGTTCTAATTCTGGTTGCAAAGAAGGTCCTACTACTCCAGTAACAAATCCAACACTAAATAATCCCTCTCTAGGATACTCAACTAATACTACTCTCCTAAATCTTTTTGAATTATCTCTCAAAAAAGTTTCTAATAATTGTTTTAAAGTTTTATATACTGAACCTGCCACTGGTATTTTTGATAAAGTACCTTCCCCAAATTCTAATAACCATCTTCCAACAAAATTTCTTGCCATTAAGCCTATAAGTAGAATTGCTAGAAGTGGAACAGTTAAACCTAAACTTAAATTAATTAAATCTTGTAATAGAGGATTTAAAGTAATAAATGGGTTAAGTTGTTTTGGTATTGATGTAACTAAGGTTAAGACAAATTTACTGACAACAGATGATAACCAAATAGTAGTTGCTAAAGGTATAACAACTAACAATCCAGCGATAAGATCATTTTTAAGATCCTGTTGAAGCCTAGAAGCTAAGTTCGAATCTTGTTTAGGAGTAGATTGAACCAAAATAAAATTCGTATAATATGATTATACTTTACTAGTAAATTAACAAGTTAACTAATTATTTAAATTATTTTTCTGATAATCACTTCAAAAAACCAATGATTTTTATCTAATAAATAAAAATTTTTAAAATTACAACACCGTTACTTAACGAATGAACATTAAAGAATTAAGTAAAGAACTGAAAAGAAAAGCGATAGAAGAAGGCTTTGCAATAGCAGGAATTGCAAATATTCCTGGTAGTTCTAGAATAAATTTAAGAACTAAAGCTCTAGATAGATGGCTAGATAATAATTTCCATAGCGAAATGAAGTGGATGGAAGCAGAAAAAAGAAAAAATATAAATTTGCTTCTAAATGGGGCAGAAAGTGTTTTAGCTGTTGGCTACAACTATTTAAGTGAAAAAAGTATTGAAAGAAATCAATTAAAAATTGCAAAATTTGGTCAAGGAGAAGATTATCATAAATTGATACATAAGAAATTAAAAAACCTTGGGAAATGGATTAATTCTCAATTACCAGCATGCAAATGGAAAATTTGTGTTGATAGCTCTCCATTACTTGAAAAAGCTTGGGCAGAAGAATCAGGTTTAGGATGGATTGGCAAAAATAGTAATTTAATAAACAAGGAAAATGGTTCTTGGATTTCTTTAGGCTTTATAATTTTTAATACAAAACTTGAGGCAGATAAACCTACAAAACCTCAGTGTGGGCAATGTGAAAAATGTATAGATAAATGTCCAACTAAAGCTATTACCGAGCCATTCGTTATTAATTCAAAATTATGTATTGCATATCATACTATAGAGAATAGAGATTTACATTTACCCTCTAATATCGAAAAAAATCTTAACGGCTGGATAGCAGGTTGTGATATTTGTCAAGATGTCTGTCCATGGAACAAATCAACACCAACAAATAAAAATATTGATGCAATTCCAAAACAATGGATGCAAGAACTCACTTTAGATTCACTTAAATGGAAGGATCATGAATGGTCAGAAAAATTACAGGGTAATACACTTAGAAGAATTAAACCATGGATGTGGCGAAGAAATATAAGAGCATCTCTTCAAAAAAAATGATCCATTATGTTTAAAAAACTTTTAATATTTAAAATATTATTTTTACAATTTATTGGATTAAATTTTTTTAACGCACAAAAAACAAATGCTTTTATTCCTTACTATGATTTACCTTCCAAAAAATTTTTAAAAAAAAATGGCTCAGAAATTGGAAAAAGTGCATATCAACTTTTATACTTTGGGCAATTCAAAGAAGGCTTAGCATTAGCTAAATTAGCAATCTCATTAAATCCAATAGATGTGAATCTTTGGGTTCTTTTAGCTGAAGCTCAAGTAAATAATAAACTTTTTGATGATGCTCTTGTATCAATTGAAAAAGGAAAGTTATTAAATCCATTAGTGAGTGAATTATATTTCGCGGAAGGAGCAATTTATATAAATCAAAACAAAAAACAAAAAGCGAAAAGATCACTTAAACAGGGGTTAAGAATACAGCCAGATAATATAAATGCTCTCTTTCAATATGGAAATATATTTCTAATGGAGAAAAATTATGAAAAAGCTTTATCAAAATACAACAAAATCAATGAAATCAAAGCAAATTTTTGGCAAGCAATCAATAACAAAGGTTTAATATATTTCGAAAGAGACGAAATACTTTTAGCAATTAATAATTTCACCCAAGCAATAGAAATTGAAAACAATGCTGAATCAATGCTTGCTTTAGGCGTATCATTAAAAGAATCAAATAAAAAAAAGTCTATATTACTTGTAAAAGAAGCATTACAAAAAAATCCAAATTATGTATCTTTCGAATTTAGAGAGGAGCAGCTATGGGGAGAAAAATTACAAAAGGCAACTGAAGAACTTTTTAAAAGTAAAGAATTGAAGCAAGATATTTCTATTGCAAATCTATATAAAAATTAGAATTACTATTATTCCTACTGGAAAATATTTTTTTTCCTATTAATGTAAACATAGTTATTTTTAGAATTACACAGTATTCCTAATTAATGGTTAAGGAAAAATTCATATCTATATCTTTGCATCAAGAGATGCAACGCTCATATTTGGAATATGCAATGAGCGTGATAGTTGGCCGTGCTCTTCCAGACGCTAGGGATGGCCTTAAGCCTGTACAAAGAAGAATTCTTTTCGCCATGCATGAGTTAGGCTTAACTCCTGATAGACCTTTCAGGAAATGCGCAAGAGTTGTTGGAGATGTTTTAGGAAAATATCACCCACACGGAGATCAAGCAGTATATGACGCATTAGTTAGATTAGTACAAAATTTTTCAACAAAATATCCTACTCTTCATGGTCATGGAAATTTTGGATCAGTTGATGACGATCCGCCTGCTGCTATGAGATATACGGAGACAAGGCTAGCTCCGATAGCTAATGAAGCATTACTAAAAGAAATAGAATCAGAAACAGTAACTTACTCAGATAATTTTGATGGTTCACAAAAAGAACCTGATGTTTTGCCAGCTCAATTACCTTTCTTGTTACTAAACGGCTCGTCTGGAATTGCAGTAGGAATGGCAACAAATATCCCTCCTCACAACTTAGGAGAAATTATAGATGCATTAGTTCAACTTATTAATAATCCTGAAATAGAAGAATCAAAGCTAATTTCTATAGTTAAAGGCCCAGATTTTCCTACGGGTGGTGAACTAATCTATTCTGACAATATCAAAGAAATTTACAAGACAGGAAGAGGATCGCTAACAATAAGAGGAATCATACATCATGAAGAAATTAATACTGGAAAAGGTAAGCACAAGAGAAATGCACTTGTCGTAACAGAGCTTCCTTACCAAACCAACAAAGCAGCTTGGATTGAAAAATTAGCTGATCTAGTAAATAGTGGAAAAATAAGTGGTATTTCAGATATTCGCGACGAAAGCGATAGGGATGGTATGAGAATAATAATAGAATTGAAAAAGAACATCAATAGTGATTTAGTTATATCTGATCTATACAAAAAGACATCATTACAAACTAATTTTGGGGCTATATTTTTAGCTTTAATTGATGGGAAACCGGTTCAACTATCCTTAAAAGAATATTTAAAACATTTTTTAGAATTCAGAGAACTTACTGTTTTAAAAAGAACAAAACATTATTTACAGATAACAATAGAAAAGTTAGAAATCCTTCAGGGTTTTGCATTAGCAGTTAAAAATATAAAAAAAATCATTGAAATAGTTCAAAACTCTGAAAACACCAATGAAGCAAAATCATTGTTGGAAAATAAACTTGATTTAACAAGTAAACAAAGTGATGCTGTTCTAAGTATGCCAATAAAAAAATTAACAAACCTAGAAAGAATACAAATAAATCAAAATATTATAGATTTGAAAGAAAAAAAAGAATCACTTGAAAAAATATTAAGAGAAAGAGAGGTTTTATTAAATATATTAGAAGATGAATTAATCAGCTTGAAGAAAAAATATAATACAAAAAGATTTACAAAAATTATTAAAAATATTAATCTAGAGGATGAAAATAAATTTATTAGTAAACAAATTCTTGATGAGTTTATTATTAATAAAACAAAAATAACAATTGATAGTAAATTCAATGTAAAAAGTTTATTAAATAATAACTATAAAAAATTACTTGAAAGTCATAATAAATTAATTATTAAAAAAAATATATATCAATTTATATGTGATTTTAATTACAATTTAAATCTTTTTGCTTTAACATCTAGTGGTAAGGTTATTAATATTGACTGGAAAAGATATTTAAATTGTGATTATAAATTAGACAATAAATTATTAGGTAATATTAATCCATATGAAATAGTTAATTTTCATGATTTAGATAATAATACAGAAAATTATTTATGTGTTTTATGCAAAGATGGTCGATTTAAAAAGATTTTATATGATGATGAAATGCAAAAAACAAATAGAGCATTTTCTATTATGAAAACAAAAAAAGAAAATAAAATTATAAATTCATTTATATCTAAAGAAAATATGATAATTATTATACTTACATCACTTGGAAGATTATTTAAATATAAACTAAACAATAAATATATTCCTCCTGTATCTAAACAAGCTCAAGGAACTATCCTAAATAAACTTTTTCCACGCGAGGAGATAATATCTTGCTGCACATGCATAAAAGATGACCAAATTGTAATAATTACCAAAAAAGGTAGGTTTTTTAGAATTAAAGAAAATGAAATATATAATTCTTATAATTCAAAATTAGGTTTTATAGATAAGAAATTAGAAATTAAAAATGATGAATATTTTAGTATAAATATAGATAATAAAAATTGTGAAATAATAACAAACAAGGGTAGATCATCAAACATAAATTTTTCCAAATTAAAAATAGATATAAATACTAAAAAATATCAAATTGATTTTTTAGATTTTGAAAATGATGAATACATAAATAATATTTATTTTTCAAAAACCTTAATTAATTAAGATTTATATTCCCTTTCTATCCAATCTAGATATTCTTCATTGATATTTCCAGTTACATATGATCCTGTAAAACAGCACATATCTAAATCTTCAACAGATGAATCATCAATAATTGATTTTTTTAAATTTTCAACACTTTGATAAACTAAATTATTTATTTCTAATCTTTCTGCTATTTGACTTATCGATCTATTATGAGCAATTAATTCTTCACGTGTTGGCATGTTTATACCATAAACATGAGGATAACGAACTGGCGGTGCCGCAGATGTGAAAAAAACTTTATTTGCACCAGCATCTTTTGCCATCTGAACAATTTGTTTAGAGGTGGTTCCTCTAACAATAGAATCATCCACTATTAATACATTTTTATTTTTAAACTCTGTACTCATTGCATTAAGTTTTTGCCTAACTGATTGCTTTCTTTTTTGTTGGCCTGGCATGATAAATGTTCTACCTACATATCTATTTTTAAAGAAACCCTCTCTATATTCGATTGCTAATTGACGTGCAACTTGCATGGCTGCGGGTCTAGAAGAATCAGGGATAGGCATGACAACGTCAATATCACCACTTGTTATTGTTTTTTTAATAGTTTCTGCTAAAAAATCACCCATTCTTAATCTCGCTTTATAAACAGAAATACCATTCATTATTGAATCTGGTCTAGCTAAATAAACATACTCGAATGAGCAAGGAAATAATTTAGGATCATCTGAGCATTGTTGTGAAAAAAATTCCCCTTGATTACTAATAAAGATAGCCTCACCAGGCCTAACATCTCTTTCAATTGTATAATCATTATTTTCTAAAACCAAAGACTCACTTGCGATCATCCATTCATCTTTATTTTGAACAGATACCTTTTTTCCAATAACCAAAGGTCTTATGCCAAAAGGATCTCTAAATGCTAATATTCCATGACCAGAAATCAATGAAATGGCAGCATATGATCCTTGAATTCTTTTATGTAAAGAACGTACTGCTTTAAAAATATGATTCGGATCTAATTCTTGATTTTGTACTTGAGATTGTAATTCCGTAGCGAAAACATTTAATAACATTTCTGTATCGCTAGATGAATTTGTATGGCGTTTATCTATATTAAATAATTGTTTTTCTAATTCTCTTGTATTAGTAAGATTTCCATTATGAATTAACACTATTCCATAAGGTGCATTAACGTAAAATGGTTGGGCTTCCTCAATACTTTCGGCAGAGCCCTTTGTCGCATATCTTACATGTCCTAATCCAATCTTCCCAATCAAATTCCTCATATCTCTTGTTCTATAAGCCGTACTAACTTGACCTTTTGCTTTATAAATATGAAACATGGAATTATCCATAGTAGCAATTCCAGTTGAATCTTGACCTCTGTGCTGAAGAAGCAAAAGACTATCGTATAACTGTTGATTTACATCTTCTGAAGAAACAATTCCTACAATTCCACACATAATTAAATTTTTGATTTAAATTTATATATTGCATTCATTATTAAAAATTATTTGATAAACCATTATTAAATTTATCAGCTAACGTGCTTATTTTTAAATCACAAAGTATATTGTCTAAATTTTTTATTTTTAATACGTCTTGAGAAACGGTTCCAATTTTTGAAACGTAAATACTGTCTGTAAATTTTTTACTTTCTTCTGAAACAAATCTTAGCCATTCATCTTTTCTTATCTGGGGTATTGAAAAAATAATTCTTGACCCCCCTTCACCAAAAAGAAGATTATCTTTTCTAGCATCCCCTGTAAGATTTATTGAAGCCCCTTTGTCTGAAATAATACAAGCCTCTGCCAATGCAATAGCTAAACCGCCATCGCTGATATCATGACAAGATATTATTAAATTATTTAAGATTCCATTTCTGATAAACAATTGACATAATTTCTCGTCTATTAAATTTAAACTAGGAGGCCTACCTGTTACTTGTCCATGGAAATATTCTAGATACGAAGTGGCTCCCAAAGTTAAACCTGAATCCCTAGATCCAATAATCCATATCTCATCATTGATGTTTTTCCATCCGGATGAGACTACATTTTTTACATTTTTTAGAATACCAACCATTCCTATAACAGGCGTTGGTTGAATTGGTTTCTTATTTCCTTCATCATCTATTGATTCATTATATAAAGATACATTTCCTCCTGTAACTGGAGTTTCTAAAGCTTCACATGCTATTGCGATACCCTCACAAGAACTTGATAACTGCCAATAACCTATTTCTGTCTCAGGCGATGCAAAATTTAAATTATTTGTAATTGCCACTGGTAAAGCTCCTACACAGCTTACATTTCTTGCTGATTCAACCACTGCAGCAATACTTCCTCTTAATGGATCCAAAGCAACCCATCTATTATTACAATCAACTGAAGCAGCTATCCCAGAGTATTCATTATTTATCTTATTTCTTTTATCATTTTGATTTCTTAACCTTATAACTGCTGCATCAGACTCCCCAGGACTGAAAATTGTATTTAACTGAACTTGATAATCATACTGTTGATAAACCCATTTTTTTGAAGCAATTGTAGGATTAGATAACAAAAGTAAAATAATCTCTGACCAAGAAAATTCCTTCTTGAATTTTAATGAATATACACTATTATTTTTGTCCTTAGGTAATTCATTTTCATTCCACTTCCATTTGTTTAACAAATAGTTTGGTGGTTCATTTAATACTTTATGATAACTCACAGGAGTTTGATCCGATAAAGCTGATGTTGGGATTCTTGCTACAACTCGCTTTTGATGAGAAATTATAACTTCCTTTTCTTTTATAACTTTTCCAATAACACAAGCATATAACCCCCATTTATGAAATTCATTAATAAGAGTATTTATCTTATCTTCTTTAACTACTAACAACATTCTTTCTTGCGACTCTGAAAGCAAATATTGATAAGCAGTCATATTCTGTTCTCTTGATGGTACCAAATCCAAATCAACACTAATACCTAGATCACCATTAGCAGCCATTTCTGCAGTACTACAGGTAATACCGGCAGCTCCCATATCTTGAGCAGCTATAACATCTCCTGTTTTAAAAGCACTTAAGCATGCCTCAATTAAACTCTTTTCTAAGAAGGGATCACCTACTTGAACAGCTGGTCTATCATCTAACGAAGAAGATGTTAGTTCGGAACTAGCAAAACTTGCCCCTCCAACTCCATCTCTTCCAGTTGTATTCCCGACATATAGGACAGGAGATCCAACATTTTTTGCTCCTGAACATACTATTTCATCAGTTTCTAACAAACCTAAAGCCATTACATTTACAAGAGGATTCCCAGAATAACTATCATCAAAACTTATTTCACCTCCAACGGTGGGAACCCCAACACAATTTCCATAATGAGAGATTCCTGAAACAACTCCTCTTAATAAGGCTAAATTAGATGGGTTGTCAATATTTCCAAATCTTAAAGAGTTTAAAACTGCTATAGGTCTAGCACCCATAGTAAAAATATCTCTTAAAATACCGCCAACACCAGTTGCTGCACCTTGAAAAGGTTCTATAGCAGAAGGATGATTATGACTTTCAATTTTAAAAACTAATTTTTGATTGTGACCAACATCAATAACTCCTGCATTTTCACCTGGACCAATCAGAACATAATCACCTTTAACGGGAAATTTTGCCAGTAAAGGTTTTGAGTTTCTGTAACAGCAATGCTCAGACCACATAACGCCAAACATTCCTAGTTCAGTTCTATTAGGTTTTCTTCCTAGTCTTGAACAGATTTCTTGATAATCATTATCTGTTAAATTTTCAGTTTTGAGAGCTTGAGGAACATCATATGAATTAATATCTGAAGAATTTACCATTATTCAAATCCAAGGATCATTTTCTCTATTATTAGAATAATTTGAATTTTTAACATCTGGTTTGATTTTATTATTTTTATTTATTAATTGATCATCTGCTGAATCAAATTTTGAGCTATAAAAGTCATCCTCTTCTAACCAATCTTCTAATTTATTAGTAGCAATGTTTCTCATATCATCAAATTTATTAAATAAGTTTTTTCCTTTTTTAAAAAATTCATTTTTAATACTAGATTTTATTAACACAAAGTCATCAAGAGATTCTTCACAACAAAAGACTAATCCTGGCTGCTGATCAGTAATACTTTTAATATTTAATTTCCATCGACTAGACCCAGGGATACGAGGATTAGACCTAGAGATTAAATAGCTTAAAATATTGCCTGTTTTAAAATCAAAAATAAAATCGGCTATTGAACCAATTTTTAAACCATTTTTATTGATTAAATTTGCAAATAAAAGACTAGGAAATCTATTTAATGTATTCAAATCTGATATAGCTGGCTCCCCTTTAACAAAAATATCACTATCGACAATTTGGCTTATTTGATTTAATCTCCAAACATTTCTTTTTAAATTTAAATTTGAAGGTCTCGAGGACCAGCCAAGGATACGATGAACAGGTGGATGCATCCATACAGTTTCACCTACACCATAAGATAATGTCATATTCTTTCGAACATTATGACTTAATAAATTACTTAAAAGATATTGTTGAGGTAATTTCACCTTATGATCGAATTTGGACTGGCATAACTAAATAAGTGAAAGAGCTATCATCGTCAGGTACTAAGACTGCTGGGGTATTAGGCAAATTACATTTCAATAAAATATTTTCAGAAGTAATCACTCGCAATCCCTCTAGTAAATATCTTACATTAAAAGCTATATCAATTTGATCACCATCAAAAGAAACAGGCAATAATTCTCTAGCATTTCCTATGTCTTGAGCATCAGCACTTATTGAAGCAAATTTATCGTCATTTATATTTATTTTTACTACACTACTTTGTTGATCAGCTAAAACAGCAATACGTTCCAAAGAGTTAATAAATAAATTCCTTTCAAATTTGAAAACTTTTGAAAAATTATCAGGGATAAGTTGTGAATAATTCGGATAACTTCCTTCTAAAGTTCTCGTAGTAATGATTTGATTAGAGGAAATAAAAACAACCTGTCCTTTATCATAAAACAATTTAATAGAATCCTCTTTTATTTTTGTATTAACAAGTTTTTCTATCTCACGGAGAGATCTAGTAGGTATTGTCACAGATAAATAATTATCATCACTATTTAAATTATTAATCATTTCTAATTTAGAAAAATTTTCTCCTTCAGAAGTTAATACAACAGCTAATCGATGTCCATCGGTAGCTGCTGATTCTAAAGAGTGATTTTTGAATTTAAAATTAACGCCTGTAAGTAGCTGTTTGGATTCGTCATTACTACTAGAAAACATTGTTAGTTTTAAAGCTTGTAAAAAAACAACAGGATTGATATCTAAAGAAGCTCCACTCTCTACAAAGGGCAACTTAGGATAATCATCAGAGGCTATTCCTTTTAAATTAAAAGATCCTCGATCACTTTTTAATAAAATATTTTCTGAATCTTCTTCTACTGTCAGGGTTACTGGAGATTCGCTAGGTAGTTTAGAAACTATTTCAGATAAAATTTTTGAAGGAATTGTGATAGCACCACTTTTAGCTACATTAGCGTCAAAAGAAGTTTGAATTCCTAAATTCAAGTCAAATCCTGTCAAGCTAATTTTATTAGTAACCTCATCCGCTGTAAATAAAATATTGGATAGTATAGGATGTGTAGGTCTAGAAGCTACAGCTTTATTCACTAATTGAATAGCAATGTTCAACTCACTTTGTTGACAAACTATCTCCATCTGAAATTTTTTGTTTAATAAATATATATTAGTTCTACTTTTAAAGGAATTCCATCTCTTATTTTTTTTTAATTATTCAATAAATATCTAAAGTAATTAATTTTAAATATTTATATTTAGTAGTAGTAGTACTTGTGGAAACTGTGGATAACACAATCAATATATTTCCATCATTAAATTTTTAAGAAATAATTATTGTTAAAAAAAATAGTTATTTGTTTATAAATTTTAGAAATTATTTTTCATTTTAAAAATTTTACACATTTTAGATGAATTTTAAAGGTTGTTTCCACATTTTTAAGTTATAAATCTTTCTTTTCCACAACCACTTTATTCTTTGACCACTATTAATATCCTAATATTTTTGAAATATTATTTAATGATGGTTCAACGTTTTTTTGAAAAATTGCATCATTATTTTTAATAGCGCATTCTGGGTCTTTTAATCCATTACCTGTAAGTACACAGACAATCAGAGAGTCTTTCTTTATTCTATTTTTATTTTTTATTAATCCTGCTACTGAGGCTGCACTTGCCGGTTCGCAAAATACACCTTCTTTTGCAAGTACTTTATAAGCATCAATGATTTCATCATCTGTTACTGATTGAAAATCACCCTTACTTTCCTTCTTTACGACTTTTGCTTTTTCTCTATTTACTGGATTGCCTATTCTTATGGCAGTTGCTATTGTTTCAGGGTTTTTTACTATTATATTTTCAACTAATGGAGCAGAACCTGAAGATTGAAATCCCATCATTTTTGGTAACTTGTATTTCTTATTTTTTTTATAATATTCATTAAAACCTTTCCAGTATGCAGTTATGTTTCCAGCATTTCCCATAGGGATACATAACCAATCAGGAGATGTTTTTAAGTCATCCATGATTTCGAAAGCAGCAGTTTTCTGACCTTCAATCCTATAAGGATTAACAGAATTTACAAGAGTTATTGGATATTCTTTTGAAAGTTGTTGTACGATTTCTAACGCATCGTCAAAATTTCCGTTGATTGATAATACTTCAGCACCATACATTAAAGCTTGTGCGAGTTTACCTTGTGCGACAAACCCATCAGGTATTAATACAAATGATTTTAACCCTCCTCTAGCAGCATAAGCTGCTGCAGAGGCAGAAGTATTTCCTGTGCTAGCACAAATAACAGCTTCGCATCCTTCTTCTTTTGCTTTGCTGATGGCCATTGTCATTCCTCTATCTTTGAAAGATCCAGTAGGATTCAATCCATCATATTTGAGATAAATTTTTGTATTGTTTCCAATTAAATTGCTAAGGTTCTCACTAAAAATTAAAGGAGTATTTCCTTCTTTTAAAGTGATAATAGGAGTATTTTTTGTAACTGGTAAATAACTCTTATATGCATTAATAAGACCAGGCCAACGTTTTTTCTTATATTTTGAAAGTAACTTTTGTTTAATTGAATTTAATATCATAATAAAAAAATTAACTGTCTTTGATTTTATTCAGAGGGGAATCAGTAAAAAACTTTAATAGTTCATTTATTGATTCTACTTTATTTAATATTTTACTTAATGCACTTACATTTAAAATTACAGTTTTCGTAGGGTAACTTTCAAAAAATCTTATTAGATTTATTTTTCCTTCTCCCATATCAATACCTTTAATAACGCTAGATCTTAATGCTAATTTTCCAGTTGTTTCATCTCTTGCGTTTGGAGGATGTATAATTTTTGATAACCTTGTTAAAACACTACTGCCAATTTCAGAATATAAAAGCTTGCTTGCAATAGGTAAAGGAATATCAAAGTTTTTATTTAAAATATCAAGAATTTCTTTATTTGAAGCATTTGTAGTTTTTAATAGTCTTTCTAAATTTTTTTCAGCTTTACCTGTTAAGGAATATCTTTTTAGTGAATTAATACTTATTGTTCTAGAAAAAATACTATATGTTATTTTAATTTCATCTGCGCTCTGAACTTTATTTATGAATAAGAATGGATTAACTAATATAAAACATAAAAGAAATTTATGAATGAATTTCTTTCTGATATTCATCTTAAATACTTGTTCCTGCTGCAAGTTTGACTAATCTAACAACACTTTTTTCTGTAACTTTTTGAGCTATTTTTATGCTCATTTCTTTTGTATATGGTTCATTAAGTAATCTTGGTATTCTTTTTAGGAAAATTTCCATAGAGTATCCTGGAACTTTTTGTAATACATCTAAAAATTTTGTAAATGGTTCAATAGAAAAAATAACGCCACTCATTTTATTTTGAATAATATTGATTTTTAATGATTTTGGTAAATAATAATTGATGTTATTTATAACTTTTAAATTGATGTTATCAATTTGATTAGTTAATCCATTAACGATCTCATCTCTTAAGAAGCCTCCTTTTTGAGAAAAGAGTAGATTTATAACTTCATCCAGTAATTTTTCAAGATCTAGATCAGTTTGTTTCGCAGCATTAGATAATAAATCTTCAAGTCTATCCCACTTAAATTGTTTGTTATCAAAAAGCATTTCTTTTAAACTTTCTCTTAATTGTGGATCTGGATCTTCCATTAATCTTCTAGCAAAATATGGATATGCAGCACCTAATATTTTAAAATTTGGATCAACACTTAAGGCTATTCCTTCTAGAGTTATTAGCGACCTTATTATCAGAGCATAGTATGGGGGTAGTTTAAAAGGGAATTTATACATTACCCCAGACATATCATCAGTAACACTCTTAAAGTCCATTTTGGAAACACCTAATTCTATTGCATTTACAAAAACATCTTGAAAAGCTGGTACGATTGGCTCCAAATTCACTTCACTAGAAAGAAAACCAAGTTTGACAAAATCATGAGATAGTTTATCAAAGTTTTTATTTACTAAATGAACAACCGCTTGAATTAATCCAGATCTTGAATCTCTTGAGACCTCGCTCATCATTCCAAAATCTAAGTAACATAATCTTCCATCATTTAATGCTAATAAGTTTCCAGGATGAGGATCTGCATGAAAGAATCCATGTTCTAAAAGCTGTTCTAAGCTACATTGAACACCAATCTCTATCATTTTATCTGGGTCTATACCAAGTTTTTTAACATCATCTAAATTGGTTAATTTAGTTCCTTCTATCCATTCCATCGTTAATACTCTTCTAGATGTTAGTTCGTTATAAATTATTGGAACAGCTATTTTTGTATTTTTTTGGTGCATTTCTCTAAATTTTTCTGCATTCTCTGCCTCATTTATATAATCCATCTCTTCAAATACCCTTTTACCAAGTTCATCTATCAAAGCAACAAGATCACTTCTAATAAGACCGATATTATTTTTAAGCCAAATAGCAATATTTCTTACTATGTATAAATCTAGTGTTATTTGTTCTCTTAATCCTGGCCGCTGAACTTTAACTGCTACAACTTTTCCATCTCTTAGAATAGCTTTATGAACCTGTCCTAATGAGGCAGCAGATATAGGTTCTTTATCTATTTCTAAAAAAATATCTTTAATATTTTTGTGTAAATCCTCTTCAATTAATTCCATAGCTTTATCACCATTAAATCCTGGGAGTTGATCTTGTAATTGTGATAATTCTTCTAATAAAATTACTGGTATTATGTCTGGTCTTGTTGATAGTGCTTGTCCAGCCTTTACAAAAGCTGGACCAAGTTCAACTAGTAAATTTGTAAGTTGATTAGCTCTATATCTTGCGTGAGACTCATCTTTTAATTTACCTGTGATTTTATCTAAACCAACAGAAAAAATATATGCGAATATCGGGACTAATGTTTGCCAAAGCCTTTTTAGTAATCTTTTTGGATTTTTACGATAAATTTTAGAGATCGTATCAGGATCATATTCTAGTAAACCAGATGCCTCAATAAAATCTGTGAAATCTTCTTTCATAACTTTATATATTAAATACCTTTTAAATTTTTAGAAAAGAGGTTATTTTTTTGTTTAAGAGATTAATCACTGTGTTAAAAAAATTAAAATTGGAAAATCTAGCCTTAATAGAAATTATAGAAATTAATTTCAAAAAAGGTTTGAATGTTTTTACTGGAGAATCTGGGTCAGGCAAGTCTTTAATTTTAGATTCTTTGAATTCTTTGTTTGGTGGAACCAATATACCTCTTAATCATTTAATTCGTCCAGGAAAAAATGAATGTTTAATCCAGGCAATATTTGAAATCACCCCTTTTATTAGTAATTTTTTAGTAAATAATAATCAAATTATTCTAAATAATAAATTAATAATATCTAGAAATTCTTTTATAAAGGGGTCTAAAATAGTTTCAAAGTTCACCATAAATGGCAGGATTGTAAAGAAAAAATTTATGGTAGAGTTGGGTGCTTTATTAATAGATTTTTCTGGACAGAATGATACTTTTTTATTTAATTCACAGGATTATTTAAGAAATATTTTGGATGAGTCTGGTTCTAAACAATTAAAAGATTTAAGGATTAATATTCAAGAAAGTTATAAAAAATTAAATAATTTAAAAAATAAAATTGAGACTAATTTAAAGATTATCAAAAAAAATAAAGAGAATTATTTTGCGAATGCAAAAATTTTACAAATACTGGAAGAAGCAAATCTTATTAATGAGAATGAAATACATATCCTAAAGGCAAAGCAATTAAAGTTAGCAAATAATTACGAACTTAAAAATAAGTTGAATCTGATTTCATCTTTTTTAAGTGATTTTCGGAATGATAATAATTGTGCAAATAGTTTTATTTCTGAATCTATTAAACACTTAAGTCGGCTCACAAAATACGATCATTCAATCCAAGATTTATCTGATAAATTAGTAGATTCTCAATCTCAAATCGAGGAAGTAGTATTCTTGATCACAAGATATCTTGAGGCATTTGATAATGAGGAGGATAATCTAGAAGAGGTTCAATCTAGATTATTTAAATTACAAAATTTAGAAAAAACTTTTTCTCTTGATTTACCATCACTTATTAGTAAAAGAAACGAATTAAGAAAGTTACCGTCTCTTGATAGAAGTAATAAAGAATTAGAAACTTTAAAAAATGAACATAGTCGTTTGAATAGTAAGTTTCAAAAATTATTAAGTGAACAATCTCTGCAGAGGGGGATAGTTGCAACTAAATTAGAAAAAATGGTTGCTATCACTTTAAAAGACTTGGGATTAATTAATGCTAATTTTGCTATTAAGATAAATAAAATTGAACCTACACATCATGGTTCAGATTTCATACAGTTTTTATTCTCTGCAAATCCTGATCAAAAATTAGCTTCAATCTTAAGTGTTATTTCTGGAGGTGAAATGTCAAGATTCTTATTGGCTTTAAAATTTAATTTATCAAGACAATCTAATACAATATTCCTTGATGAAATTGATAATGGGCTTAGTGGTAAATCTTTATTATCAACAATTAATTTAATTAAAAAAATTGCTCTTAACCAGCAAACTTTATGTATTACTCATCATCCTCTTCTAGCAGCCTCTGCAGATATTCATTACAAAGTTCAAAAAACTTTAAGTAATGGTTTAACTTCAACTACTTTGAAAAAGTTAGTAACTATAAAAGATAAACAAAATGAGTTAGCTGAGTTAATTGGTGGTGGTTTTGAGGAAGCAAGTAATTATGCTTTAACATTATTAAATAAATCAGCCGCTTAAAATAAAATTTTTGACTATAATAAAAAACTAATAATTTATGATATAGATTTTAAATGGTACGAAAAAAAAATAACTTAGCAGATGAAAACTTAATAACTATAAGAGGAGCAAGACAGCATAATTTAAAAAATTTAGATCTTACACTACCTAGAAATAAGTTTATTGTTTTTACAGGTGTAAGTGGTAGTGGTAAAAGTTCATTAGCATTCGATACAATATTTGCTGAAGGTCAAAGAAGGTACGTAGAAAGTCTGTCTGCTTACGCTAGACAGTTTTTGGGACAAGTTGATAAGCCTGATGTTGATAATATTGAGGGTCTTTCTCCCGCTATATCTATTGATCAAAAGTCAACTAGTCATAACCCTCGATCTACCGTTGGAACCGTTACTGAGATACAGGATTATTTAAGACTTTTATTTGGGAGGGCAGGTGAGCCTCATTGTCATCATTGCAATAGAAAAATTAGCCCACAGACAATTGATGAAATGGTTGATCAAATTCTTCTTTTGCCAGAGGGCACTAGATATCAGATACTATCGCCGGTTGTTCGCGGAAAAAAAGGGACTCATTCAAAATTAATAACTGGATTGGCTTCTGAAGGTTTTGCAAGAGTAAGAATTAACGGGGAAGTAAGAGAGTTGTCAGATAGTATCGAATTAGATAAAAATCAAATACATAATATCGAAGTTGTTGTTGATAGACTCATTGCACGAGAAGGTATTCAAGAAAGGCTGAATGATTCATTAAGAACTTCTCTTAAACGTGGTGACGGTTTATCTATCATTGAGGTCGTTCCAAAAAAAGGAGAACAATTACCACCTGATTTAACAAGAGAAAGATTATATTCTGAAAATTTTGCGTGCCCTGTACATGGCTCAATAGTTGAAGAATTATCTCCTAGGTTATTTTCTTTTAATAGTCCTTATGGAGCTTGTCAAGATTGTCATGGCATTGGTTATTTGAAAAAATTTACTTTTGAAAGAGTTATCCCTGAACCCTCTTTGCCTGTTTACGCAGCAGTTGCTCCATGGAGTGAGAAAGATAATACGTATTATTTCTCATTGTTATATTCAGTAGGTCAAGCTTATGGATTTGAATTAAAAACTCCATGGAATAAGTTGACTGACCTTCAACAAAAAGTTTTATTACTTGGCTCTGAAAAACCAATACTTATTCAAGCTGATAGTAGATTTAATACTTCTTCAGGGTTTGAAAGACCATTCGAGGGTATTTTAAATATTTTAGAACGTCAGTTAAATGAAACAAATGGCGAATCTCTCAAACAAAAGTTAGAAAAATATTTAGAATTGGTGCCCTGTAAAACTTGTGCTGGCAAAAGATTACGGCCTGAAGCATTGGCTGTAAAAGTTGGGCCTTATGCTATTACTGATTTAACTTCGATAAGTGTTTTTGATACATTAAAACATGTTGAAAAAATTATGGGTTTAAGTGATGATAAGAAGGATGTTTTATCGGAGAGACAAAAACAGATAGGAGACTTAGTTCTTAAGGAGATAAGATTAAGACTAAAGTTTCTCATAGATGTTGGATTAGATTATTTAACTCTTGATCGACCAGCTATGACTCTCTCTGGGGGTGAGGCTCAGAGAATAAGACTGGCAACACAAATTGGTGCAGGATTGACTGGAGTTTTGTATGTTCTTGATGAACCGAGCATAGGTCTTCATCAAAGAGATAATGATAGGTTATTAGAAACTTTAAAAAAACTTAGAGACTTAGGTAATACATTAGTAGTTGTCGAACACGATGAAGACACAATGAGAGCTGCTGACTATATTGTGGATATTGGCCCAGGGGCAGGTGTTTATGGAGGTGAGATAGTTGCAAAAGGCTCTTTTGATGATGTTGTTAAAGCAAAAAACTCTCTAACAGGAGCTTATTTAAGTGGAAGAAAAACGATTCCTACGCCAAAAGAGAGACGTTCATCTGTTAAAAAGAGTTTAATTCTCAATAATTGCAATAAAAATAATCTTAAAGATATATCAGTAGAATTTCCTTTAGGTAGACTTGTTTCTGTCACTGGAGTAAGTGGTAGTGGAAAAAGTACTCTAATTAATGAATTATTACATCCAGCTTTAAGTCATTCGCTTGGATTAAAAGTTCCTTTCCCGAAAGGGCTTAAGGAACTAAAAGGAATAAAAGCAATTGACAAGGTAATTGTCATAGATCAGTCCCCTATTGGTAGAACACCTCGATCAAACCCAGCAACCTACACTGGCGCCTTTGATCCTATAAGACAAGTATTTGCAGCTTCTGTTGAAGCAAAGGCCAGAGGCTATCAAGCTGGACAGTTTAGTTTTAATGTCAAAGGTGGGAGGTGTGAAGCTTGTCGTGGACAAGGTGTAAATATCATAGAAATGAATTTTCTCCCTGATGTATATGTTCAATGCGATGTTTGTAAAGGTGCAAGGTTCAATAGAGAAACTCTTCAAGTTAAATATAAAGGTTTTACCATTTCAGATGTTTTAGAAATGACCGTTGAGCAAGCTGCCGATGCTTTTTCTGCAATTCCTCAAGCTGCCGAAAGGTTGTCAACATTGGTTGATGTTGGCCTTGGTTATGTAAAATTAGGTCAACCAGCACCTACTTTGTCTGGGGGTGAGGCGCAAAGAGTTAAATTAGCTACTGAATTATCTAAAAGAGCGACTGGTAAAACATTGTATTTGATAGATGAACCAACTACTGGGCTAAGCTTTTATGATGTTCATAAATTAATGGATGTGATACAGAGGCTTGTAGATAAAGGTAATTCAGTTATTGTCATTGAGCATAATTTAGATGTAATTCGTTGCTCTGATTGGATAATTGATTTAGGGCCAGATGGTGGAGATAAAGGAGGTGTAATAATCGCTCAGGGGACTCCCGAAGAAGTATCCAAACATCCAACAAGTTATACTGCCAAATATTTAAAAGAGGTATTGCTATAAAATAAACAATAATTGTTGTATTTCTTTGTATTAGAAATAATTTGATGAACTTTTTCTAATTTCAAAAAATTGCAAGAACTGTTCTGATAACTGGTTTTTTTTGTACATTTCTTTAATTATCATGTAAAAACATAACCCTTTCTTAAGATTTGAACTAAATAAATAGCTTATTAATTAATACCAGGTATGGAGTTATGTAATTGGGTTTAAAAATTTTACATCTTCATTTACATGGTTTGATACGTTCTAGCGATTTAGAGCTAGGCCGTGATCCAGATACTGGAGGGCAAACGCAATATGTTCTTGAATTAGTTAAAAGTTTAGCTAATACTTCTGAAGTTGAACAGGTAGATTTAGTAACTAGATTAATAAAAGATAAAAGAGTAAATGATCAATATTCAAAGGAGAGAGAGTTTATTGAATTGGGCGCTAGGATTTTAAGATTTGAATTTGGACCCCAGAAGTATTTGAGAAAAGAATTACTGTGGCCTTTTTTAGAAGAACTTATTAGTAAATTATCTAAATTTTACGAAAAGCCTGAAAATAAGCCTGACTGGATTCATGCCCATTACGCTGATGCAGGTTATGTAGGTGTTCGCTTGTGTAGAAATTTGAAAATACCTTTAGTCTTTACTGCTCATTCGTTGGGGAGAGAAAAGAAAAGAAGACTTTTAGATGCAGGTTTAACTCAAAGTCAAATTGAAAAATCATATTGCATCTCTAAAAGAATATTGGCAGAGGAAGAAGCTTTAAAACAGGCTTCTATGATAGTAACTAGTACTAAACAAGAGTCCGTTTATCAATATTCTGCTTATAAATCATTTGAATCATTAAAAGCTAGAGTTATCTTTCCAGGTGTTGATTATAAAAAATTTCATCATGTTCATTCAACAACGGAGACAAGTGATATTGATAATATGATGAATCCTTTTTTGATTGATTCTTTTAAGCCTCCGCTTTTGGCGATATCTAGAGCAGTAAGGCGCAAAAATGTTCCATCTCTTGTTGAAGCTTTTGGGCGTTCAGAAAAATTAAAAAAGAATAATAATCTAATTCTTGTTTTGGGTTGTAGAGATAATTTATCTAAAATGGATTCTCAGCAAAAAGATGTTTTCCAGCAAATTTTTGAGATTATTGATAAATATAATTTATATGGTAAAGTTGCTTATCCAAAAAAACATACACCAGATCAAATACCTTCAATTTATAGATGGGCAGCAAGTCGAAGAGGTATATTTGTAAACCCTGCATTAACTGAGCCTTTTGGATTGACCTTGTTAGAGGCTGCTTCTTGTGGCTTGCCAATGGTCGCAACAAATGATGGAGGTCCACAAGAAATTAATTTAAAGTGTGAGAATGGGTTATTAGCAGATGTAACTGATTTAAATAAATTTAAACTTGCGCTTGAAAAAGCAATATCCAGTAAAAGTCAATGGAGATTATGGAGTAGAAATGGGATAGAGGCAGTTAGTAGGCACTTCAGTTGGAGTAGCCATGTGAGAAATTATTTATTTAATATTTGTCAGCAAGATCAAAAATTAAGTTTGCTTTCATCTTCTGGAATTAAACTAAGTTGCTTAAAAGGTCGTTCTTCACTAATAAAGCCCCACTCATCAAAAACATCTGGATCTGAATGGATGATAAGTTGATTTTTTTTATATTTTTTTAGCTTAAACCCTTTTTTTGAAAGTTTTTTCATTAGTTTAGCAGTTTCTTCAAATCTTGAAGCCATAGCGTCAAGGCTAACACAATCACTTGTTAAACCTTTATCTTTCCATGTAAAAAAGCTCATAGCATGAACCACCATTTACATGACTATACTAAAAAATATAAGAACAATGTTAATTAAACAAAAAATTTCTACTATTTTTTCTTCTCTAATACCTTTTAATTCAAAATGATGATGAATAGGAGTCATTAAAAAAAGTCTCTTACCCTGTTTAAATAATTTTTTTGTAATTTTGAAATAACTTACTTGTAGTATTACTGATAAAGCTTCTGCAATAAATATTCCAGATATTATAAACGTCGTAAAAAAACTATTTGTAATTACACAAATGACACCAATGATTGCTCCAATAGTTAGCGAACCCGTATCACCCATAAAAATTTTTGCAGGATACTTATTGTGCTTTAAAAACCCTAAACATATACCTGACATACAGAATGAGAGCAGGCTAAATATTAAGTAGTTTTTATCATTACTTAGTAGGATTTCTGTTCCTAATCCGCAAAACACAACAGAACTACATCCAGTTGCTAACCCATCAAGTCCATCAGTTAAGTTTACAGCATTACTTAAAGCAATTATTGTGATTATAGATATTGGGATAATAAAGTTTTTTGCATTAATTATTAAATCATCAAAAAAAATTAAATTATTATTTAACAAATTATTATTAAATAAAAACAATACGAAAAATGATGAAAAGAATACTTGAAGTATTAATTTCTCTGTACTTTTAAGTCCTAAATTTTTTTTATTTTTTATACCTAAATAATCATCTAAAAAACCTATAAAAAAGAAACCAAATATTGTTATGAATAAAGCTAATTTAAATTTCAAGGAAATAATATTTGCACATGATAATATTAAAAAGAAAATAGGAATTATGAACAATCCTCCCATTGTAGGTGTTTTGCTTTTATTTAGATGAGATCTTGGTCCTTCAGTCCTTATTGTTTGTAAAAGATTGTAATTTTTAACAAATTTAATACCATATTTAGTTGAGAGAGTAGCTGATATAAATGAAAGAATGTAAAAAATAAAAATAGAAAAATTATTTATATATATTGAATTGATTAAAGTAATAAACGAAATTATTAATATTAAAATGCAGTAATTAAAAATATTATTCTTCCCAGTCATCTTCTAGTAAGTCATCTTCACCTTTATAGTCTTCTTTCTCACCCATTAACGCTGATAATTCTTCTTCTTCTATAGTACTAATTTCTTGTGATTCGCCTGACTCTTCGGTTACTAATCTTCCACTATCTTCAAGCCAAGATAATAGATCTGGTTCCTCTCGAAGAGGCAAAACTGGAGCAGCTTCATCTCTTCTATAGCATGTTAAGGCTGGATTGATTTCCGCAATTTCATTTAATCTTATTTGAAGTTTATCCGAAGTCATAGAATTGATTACTCTTATTATAAGATAATACATGCTGTCCATTTTTAAAATCTTTGTTTGATAAAGGAAATTTAAAATATTTCATGATTTGGATTATTTCTATTGCTTTGTCATTAGGTTTTAAATTATATGGTTTTAAACATTCAGAACAATTATCAATTAATTATGAGATTATTTTCTTATTGGTTTTTGCTCCTTCATTGGTAGTTACAATGATAATAATTTTGAAAAAACTATTAAAGCACTAATTATTTATTCTATTGGAGAATATTAAATGAAAGATTTAAAGAGAGTTGTTTTGGCATATTCAGGAGGTGTTGATACGAGTGTTTGTATTCCTTATCTCAGAGAAAAATATGGTGTATCAGAAGTTATTACTTTTGTAGCTGATTTGGGCCAAGGTGAGGATTTAGAGAATATAAGACAAAAAGCGTTGCAATCTGGTGCATTTAAATCAATTATAGGAGATTTAGTAAAACCTTTTGTTGATGAATTTGCTTTTCCAGCAATTAGAGCAAATGCATTATATGGAGAGAAGTATCCTCTTTCTACTGCTTTAGCTCGACCTTTAATAGCAAGAAATCTAGTTGCAATTGCTAGAGAGTTTAAAGCAGATGCTGTTGCTCATGGATGTACCGGAAAAGGTAATGACCAAGTTAGATTTGATTTGACAATTAACGCATTAGGTCCAGATTTAGAAATTATTACACCTGCGAGAGAGTGGAATATGAGCAGAGAAGAGGCAATTAATTATGGAGAAAGATTTGGAATTCCTGCACCGGTTTCAAAAAAATCTCCCTACTCAATTGATGTCAATATATTAGGTAGAAGTATTGAAGCAGGTATTCTTGAAGATCCCATGTCACCCCCTTGTGAAGATATATTTGAAATGACATCATCAATCAAAGATGCTCCAGAAGACCCAGAAGACATTGTTATTGAGTTTGTAAATGGATTTCCCGTGTCTATTAATGAAGAAAAATTCAACTATTTGGAATTAATGAGAAAAGCTAATTTAATTGCTGGTAAACATGGTTTTGGTCGGCTGGATATGATGGAAGATAGGATTGTTGGTATAAAAAGTAGAGAGATCTACGAAACTCCAGGACTTCTTTTATTGATTAAAGCTCATAAGGAAATGGAGAGTTTAACTTTAAATCCAGATGTTTTAGAATTCAAAAGTTTAGTTGATAAGAAATGGGGGGAATTAGTTTATCGAGGTTTTTGGTACAGTCCATTAAAATATGCTCTCGATGAGTTTATCTCTTCCACTCAGCATTCAGTAAATGGATTAGTAAAAATTAGATTACATAAAGGAAATGCTTTTGTTATTGGAAGATCCTCTATCAAGAATTCATTGTATAGAGAAGATTTAGCAACTTATAGTAAAGATGATAGTTTTAATCACCAGAGTGCTAAAGGTTTTATTTATATGTGGGGTATGTCTAATAAAATTTGGGCTGAGTCTAATAACAACAACATCAAATAGATATTTTACTCATTAGGTTTATCTTTATCAATCTTTTCAGAATTACTTTTTGAGTCTTCTCCTGAAGCAACAGGTGTAAGAGAATTATCTTCACTTTTCATATTTTCTTGATCTTTTAAACCTTCAGTGGATTTCACTTTTGGCTTTGGAGTTGGTAAAGGCCCTTCTTGTTTTATAGTCATATATCTAATTACATCATCGCCAAGTCTCATAGCTTTTTCAAATTTTTCTATGTGTTGTCCATCTCCTTGATGACTTAATTGAACGTATATACCTTCCCTGTTTTTAGCAATAGTATATGCTAATCTTCTTTTTCCTCTCATTTGGCTATCTAAAATTCTTCCTCCTATGTTTTCAAGTAATTTATTATACTTTTCTATATGGTTACTTACTTCTTCTTCCGCAATATCAGGACGAAGAATATACATTGTTTCGTAGTAGATTTCTTGGTTTTGCATTTTTCAGACTAGGTCAATAGGCTCACTCGATAATGATGAGCGTCTGTTCATTTATTAGAATACATTATTGAGGTTAATTTATAAAAAATTCAATAACTTTAAGTTAAAAATAAAAAAATTAGAGATGTTTTTTAATAGCCTTTTCCATTACTTCAATAGGGATTTCTAAACCATCTGTCCAGTAAGATAAAGATTTTGCTCCTTGAGCTACTAACATTTTCATACCATTAATTGTTTGACAACCTTTTCTGCGACTATAATTTAAAAGATGAGTTTCCTGAGGATTATAAATCAAATCATAAACAAGTGTTCTAGAGTTAAGTGATGTCCAAACATGATCACCAAAGGGTAGTTCTTTTATTGTACTTGTATTGTTAATCATTCCTACAGGGGTAGTATTTACTATTAAATCTGCAGAATTAACTAAATTAAGTATTTTTGGATTTTTAAATGAAAGACCTTTTATAGAATGCTGATTTTTAAAATCATTTAACAAGGAATTAAGTGAAATTTGATTTCTTGAAATAACTATTATTTCTGACATTTTTAAATTAATTAATCCTTGTATCGCTGCTCTTGCTGCGCCTCCTGAACCTAATATGATTGCCTGTTTATTGAGAAGATCATAGTTTTTTAACGGATAAATGAGACCTTCTACATCAGTATTAATTCCATGCCATTCTCCCTTCCCATTAAGCTTTAATGTGTTAACAGACTTTATTTCTTTTGCTAAAGGAGAAATTTTACTGCAGTAATTTAGTACTTTTTCTTTGAAGGGGATTGTTACGTTTATTCCTTTGCAATTAATTTTACTTAATGATTTGATAACAATTTCAAAGTCTTTTTCATTACAGGGAATTGAAAAATATATTAAATCAAGGCCTAAATACTCAATAGCGGCATTATGCATTATCGGTGACAACGAATGATTTACTGGGTTCCCAATTAATGCAAGAAAATTAGTCTTACTTGTGATCATGTTTTTAGAATTTGGTATAAAATTTTGATTTGTTCGGAAACCACTCCCCGTTTTTGAGTAACAATAATGACGAGGATGACCGATTATGGAGAATATTAAAGATAATTTTTAAACATGGGTAAGGTTGTTGGAATTGATTTAGGGACAACGAATAGTTGCGTTGCAGTTATGGAAGGTGGTAAACCTACTGTAATAGCAAATGCCGAAGGTTTCAGAACTACACCATCAGTAGTTGCTTATACAAAAAATCAAGATAAGCTTGTTGGTCAAATAGCAAAAAGACAAGCAGTTATGAATCCTGAAAATACTTTTTACTCTGCTAAGAGGTTTGTTGGTAGAAGAGTTGATGAAGTTAGTCAAGAATCTAAAGAAGTAAGTTATGTTGTAGAGAAATCAGGCTCTAGTGTGAAATTAAAGTGTCCTGTTTTAGATAAACAATTTTCTCCAGAAGAAGTAAGCTCTCAAGTTTTAAGAAAGTTAGCTGAAGATGCTGGAAAATATTTAGGTCAAACAGTAACCCAAGCTGTTATTACAGTCCCAGCTTATTTTAATGATTCACAAAGACAAGCAACAAAAGATGCTGGTAAGATTGCAGGATTAGAAGTTCTAAGAATCGTCAATGAGCCTACCGCCGCAGCTTTAGCTTATGGCTTAGATAAAGAAAACGAAAAAATACTTGTCTTTGATTTAGGTGGAGGAACCTTTGATGTGTCAGTTATTGAGGCTGGAGATGGAGTAACAGAAGTTCTTTCAACCTCTGGAGATACTCACCTTGGAGGTGATGATTTCGATAGGTGTATAGTAGATCATTTGGCTAATACATTCAAATCAAATGAAGGAATAGATTTAAGACAAGACAAGCAAGCATTACAGCGTTTAACAGAAGCTGCTGAAAAAGCAAAAATTGAATTATCAAATGCTACTCAAAGCGAAATTAATTTACCTTTTATTACTGCTACTCCAGAAGGTCCAAAACATCTTGATTTAAATCTTACAAGGGCAAAATTTGAGGAATTAGCTTCATCTTTAATAAATAGATGTAAGATTCCTGTAGAACAAGCCCTCAAAGATGCCAAAATTTCTACAAGTGAGATAGATGAAGTAGTTATGGTTGGAGGCTCTTCAAGGATTCCTGCAGTGTTAGATTTAGTTAAGACAATTACTGGTAAAGATCCTAATCAAACTGTTAATCCAGACGAAGTTGTTGCTGTTGGAGCTGCTGTTCAAGGAGGAGTTTTAGCTGGTGAAGTGAAAGATATACTTCTATTAGATGTGACACCTTTATCTTTAGGAGTAGAAACTCTTGGTGGTGTGATGACAAAAATGATTGCACGTAATACTACAGTACCTACTAAGAAATCAGAAACTTATTCAACTGCTGTAGATGGTCAAACAAATGTTGAAATACATGTTTTGCAAGGGGAAAGAGAAATGGCTTCTGATAATAAAAGTTTAGGCACCTTTAGATTGGATGGAATCCCCTCCGCTCCAAGAGGAGTACCTCAAATTGAAGTTACTTTTGATATTGATGCTAATGGTATTTTGAGTGTTACTGCCAAAGATAAAGGTAGTGGAAAAGAGCAAAGTATTTCGATAACAGGTGCTTCAACATTGTCAGATAATGAAGTCGATAAAATGGTAAAAGATGCTGAAACAAATGCTTCTTCTGATAAAGAAAAAAGAGAACGTATTGATTTAAAGAATCAATCTGAAACTCTTATTTATCAAACAGAGAAGCAATTAGCAGAACTTGGAGATAAAATTGATTCTGCAACAAAAGAAAAGGTAGAAGAAAAAAGCAAGTCACTTAAAGAGGCTACTAATAAAGAAGATTATGATGCTATGAAGAAATTGCTTGAAGAACTTCAACAAGAATTGTATGCTGTTGGATCTTCTGTCTATCAACAACCTGGTACTCAATCAACAGCTCCTGGGAATACTAACCAGTCTCCACCTAAAGATGATGGAGATGATGTTATCGATGCTGATTTTACTGAAACGAAATAGCTAAATATGCTTTTTAATTTCTTCTGATACCCAATGTGAGCAGGCAGGGGCAAGTAATATCCCATTTTTGTAAAAACCTGAGCATAAGATTAATCCTTTTTCTAATGATTTTAATAATGGTGAACCCTCACCTTCAGGTCTTGAGCGAATACCAAACCATTTTCTAGTTATGTTTTTCTTATTGAGCCAATTTGGCCTTTGTTCGAGGAATTCAAAAAGTTCATTTAAATAGAATTCTTCTGGTTTAAAATTATATTCATCTGTTGAACCTATAATAATTTTTTTATTGCTTATAGTTATCAAATTTTTACCATTGATATTTAAAACTTTTGGTAAGGATAAAAAATCTGAATTCTTTTCTCTATTTGTTATTTCTACAGCTTGCCCAACAACAGGTTTCAATTTGATGTCGTATTTTTCTGGACTAATTAATTTTAATGCATCTAGCGAATTACAAAGTATAACTATTTCACTGATTAGAATTTCACCGGTCTTAAGTTTTGAGTACCAACTTTTATTTATTTTTTCAATCTTAATTATTTTATTATTAATCGTTTTTATATTTTTTGATTTTAAAACTACGTTTAGCGTCTCTATTAAAACTCTTGGACTGATTCTGCCATCTTGATGGGAAATTATACCTTGTAATTTATTTCCTTTAAAAATTTTATTAATTGAATTTAGAATATATGAATTGGCTATAACTGTTTCTAAATCATCATTTGGATTATTATTAGCAAATGTTGTCAATTTTTTAAATTTTTCTAAATCATTAGTAAGTTGAAAAAATGGTTTTTCAAATCTTAATTTTGAATTATAATTTTGCAAAATTTTTATCCATTTAGGCCATAATTCTGAACTTTTTTGCCTTAGTGCCCAACTTCTACCTTTTCTCTTTTGATAAACCTTACCCATTAAGATACCAAGGGCAGCATTACTGCTGTTATGCTGTTCATTTTGATCAACTAGGGTTATATCAAATCCGTGATTTGATAATGTAAAAGCGTTAGATTTTCCAATTATTCCTGAACCTATAATTAATATTCTTATTTTGCTAAAGTTAGTAATTGCTTTATTCATTAATATATTATTTAATTATAAAATTTAAATAAACTTATTTATTTGGAAAATCCCTCTATCATTTTAAGAACTGTTTGTCCCGATCAACCAGGATTAGTATGCCAGCTAACTAGTTGGATCAATAGTTCTGGTGGAAATATTAAACACTCTGATCATCATACAGATCAAGATGCAGAACTTTTTTTGAGTAGGATTGAGTGGGATATAAATAGTTATCCCATAAATAAGTTAGAGATATTTAAGGGGTTTCAACAAATTGCAAAAAATATTAATGCAAAATTCACTATAAATTATACTGATGAAATTCCAAATGTAGCAATATTCGTTAGTAAGCAAAATCATTGTTTGATCGACTTGTTATGGAGGGTGAGAAATGGTGAATTAAAAATGAATGTTCCATTAATTATTTCTAATCATCCCGACCTTGAAGGATTAGCTAATGATTTTAATGCTAAGTTTATTTATTATGATGCAACATATAATCAGAAATCAGAGATTGAAAAACAAATTTTAAATAAGTTAAAATTGTTTGACATAAAATTTGCAATTTTAGCCAAATATATGCAAATTCTTAGCGAATCTTTTTTGAATGAATTTCCTGAAATAATTAATATTCATCATTCTTTTCTACCTGCATTTAAAGGCTCTCAGCCCTATCATCGTGCTTGGAAAAGAGGAGTAAAGTTAATTGGAGCAACCGCTCATTATGTTACAAAAGATTTAGATGAAGGGCCAATCATAGACCAGCGTACGGTTAGAGTTAGCCATAGAGATGAAGTTGATGATTTAATCAGGAAGGGGAGAGATATTGAAAGAATTTCTCTTGCTAGGGCTGTGCTAATGCATCTTAATCATCAAGTCTTTGTCTATAACAGAAAAACAGCTGTATTTGATTAAATTCTTAGACTTGGTTTTCTATCTCAATTTGAATTTGTCTTTCATAAATAGATTTCTCGTTGAATAATCTTGCCACTAAGAAACTGGTTATGCAGCTTATAAGAACCGGTTTGAGTATTACTAAATTTTTAGTTAAAGCGAAGGCTAGAAACATTGCTGTAATGGGTGTTCT
>CACNYU010000008.1 GCA_902624785.1 uncultured Prochlorococcus sp. | reverse complement strand
TATCAGAGTTAAATTTTCATATTGAACCGCATTTATTAGAATTTATTGAATTAAATAAATTTCAATTAAGAGGAGTTGCTGTAGAAAGAATACAGTATGAATTAAAAAAAATTGTTAATGGAAAAGAAGCTTTGAAGACTGTTGAATTTCTTAATGAGATAAAAATATTTGATTGGGTTCAATCTTATGAAGATAATTATTCAAATGGTTTATTAATTGGAAATTCTGAAAATTTTTTGCAAGATGAAATTGATAAATTTTTTCAAATAGCCTATTTAAAAGAGTTATTAAAGGAGCATGTTATTAGAGAGTTTAAATTTAGTAAGTCTGATACATTGGCTATTAATTCTTTAAGAAAATGGAGCGAAAAACTTAAACAAAAGTCAATTCTTAATTTTACAGAAATTGAAAGATTTGATTTACATAAAGACTTAGAAATGATTTTGCCAGCATTTATTTTATACTTGCCAAAAAAATTTCATATTGAATGGTTAACAAGGTGGCGTGATAAAAAAGATAAATTATTTCATCCGAGAAATTATATTAATGGTAATCAACTAAAAAATATTGTTGAGATACATGATGGACCCTTGCTAGGAGATTTACTTAATTACCTTTCGAGAGAATATGCTTATGGGAGAGTTAAAGATTTTGATGAAGCAATTTATAAAGCTGAGGAATGGTTTCAACAAAATGCGCCAAAATGTGATTAAATACACATAGTCATCTTTGGTTTATTTATTTAGATCCAAATTATTTTTAAATTTATGGGCATTCGTATTTACATTGGAAATTTACCAAAAGGTTTTAATCCTAAAGAATTTGATAGTGTACTTAAATCACTTGAAGAAGAGATAAGATTTAAACCTGTATTAGACAAAGAAACTAAAGAATGTAGGGGATTTGGTTTCGCAACTGCTAACAATGAGAAAAGTGCAATTTCTTTAATTGAGAAATTAAATGGATTTGAATTTAAAGGTTCAAAGCTTAGAGTTGAAAAGTCAGAAAAAAAAGATTCTGCATCTAATAAAAGAAACGCAGCTAATAACAAAAATAACAAAAGAAAAAATATTAAGAAAATTGTTCATAGCGATGCACCCAATCTTCAATCCCCTGATCCAAGGTGGGCAGGTGAATTATCAAAATTAAAAGATTTACTTGCTAATCAAAAAACACCTGCTTAGTTATTTAAATCTAGAGATTAGGAAAGAGATGGGAATCTCAAAAGCTTTTATAGTTTTATTTACATAGGCTCTATTATTAAATACGTCATAATCTAGACTTTCTATTGAATTTAAAATTTTTCTATAAAGTCTTAATGATGTCCATACGGGCCACCGTGCATCTGCTGAAAGCCACTTTATTCCCTCTTCTGAATTTTTGAACCACTCTCTAGCTCTTTTAAGTTGAAAAGCCATTAAATTTTTCCATGGAGTATTAATTTCCCCTAATAACAATTCCTCTTCTGAGTATCCAAATTGTTTAATCTCATCTTGGGGGAGATATATTCTTCCTCTGTGCCTATCTTCTCCAACATCTCTCAAGATATTTGTTAATTGATTAGCGATACCTAAAGCAATGGCAGCTTCTGAAATATCAGGAACTTCTATCCATGATGCAGCTTTATAGAAAGCATCTATGCCCATCACATTTTGTGTCATGAGCCCTACTGTTCCTGCAACTCTATAGCAATACAGTTTTAGTTCATCAAAATTTTTATATCTAAATTTAGTTAAATCCATTCTCTGTCCTGCAATCATGTCTAAGTATGGATCAATAGTTTGAGGATATTTCTCTATTGTATCTGCAAGGACTGCATCTAAATCTGTTCTGACAATGCCTTTAAAAATATTTTTTGTATTTTCTTCCCATGAATTTAAGCTCTCTGAAAGCTCTTCTTCTGACTTTTTTAGAGCTTCTGGACTATCCATTAATTCATCAGTTCTTCTACACCAAACATAAATTGCCCAAATAGCTTTTCTCTTTTCATAAGGCAGTAATAAAGTCCCTAAATAAAAAGTTTTAGCCCACTGTTGAGTCTCTTTTCTGCATATTTCATATGCATCTTCAAGCTTATTGAATGATTTGTTCAAAAAATTTCTATTAAATAATTACTACTTAATTTATTTTATATTTCTTAGACAGTAACGTTTGACTGTTTTGAATATTCTTTATCAATTGTTTCAGCACATAATTTACCACTAAGGACGGCACCTTCCATTGATGCTAAATATTTTTGCATGGTGTAATCACCTGCTAAAAAGAAATTTTTAATTGGTGATCTTTGACTGGGTCTTAATTCTTGGCATCCTGGGACTGCTTTATATACAGACTTTGGAGTTTTTACAACTTTGAATTTTCTCAATTGAGCTTTATCATCTCCAAGAAAATGTGAAGGAAATAATTTCTTTAATTCCTCCATGGTCGCATCTACTATCTCTTGATCGCTTCTTGTTATCCAATCTTTTGCTGGAGCGAAAACAAGTTCAAGCATGGATCTATTTGGATCCTCATACTCTTTACAAGCAATACTCATATCTGCATAAACGCTTAGTAAAGGAGATCTACTAAACAATAAATGATCAATTTCAGTAAGTTTTTTGTCAAACCATAAGTGAATATTTATAACGGGTACACCATTTAAACCATCAAGCTTAGAAAATGTATTTAATCCTCTCCACTGATCTGGGATTAATAATTTAAAAATATCTACAGGCATTGCACTTACATATGCATCCGCGACAAGTTCTCCTTTCTCTGAGTTATCTATGGTAAAACTTTTAACGGTACTATCATTATTAAGATTTATTGTTTTTAGAGGGCTATTCATATGTACTTCACCACCTCTTTCAGTAATGTAATCAACTATTGGCTGGCATAGTCTCTCAGGAGGAGCCCCATCTAAAAAAGCCATTTTAGATCCATTTTTTTCTTGCAAAAATCTATTTAGTGCAGTTAATAAAACTGTAGAAGATATCTCTTCAGGACCTATAAAATTAAGAGCTTTGCTCATTGCGATGAAAACTTCATCATTAACTCTTTCGGGAATATTATGTTCTTTTAACCATTCTGTCCAAGATTTTTTATCACATTTTTCAACATATTTCTGCCCCCTTAGCATTGCAGGAACAAGTCCTAAACCAAACAATATCTTTTCATTCCAAGTAAGCATATCGTTATTACTTAGAATTGCAGACACTCCATTAGCTGGAGCTGGTATATCTGGGAAATCAAATCTACTGTAGGTTCCTGGTTCAGAAGGTTGATTAAAAATCATTGAATGGCTTTTCCATTGCAATCTGTCCTCAATATCTAACTCTTTAAATAACTGCAACATATTTGGATAAGCACCGAAGAAAATGTGTAAACCAGTTTCATACCAATCTCCATCTTTATCTTTCCAAGCAGCTACTTTCCCTCCAAGCACATTTCTTGCTTCAAGAACTATTGGAATGTGACCATGATCAACTAAATACTTCGCACATGAAAGACCTGCTAAACCGGCACCAGCAATTAAAATACGCATTAATAAATAAAAAAATAAATAAGCACTTACAATGAAGTTATCCTAAAGTTAAAGCATTATAGTTTTTTTTGTTGAATTTTTTTAAATTATGGAAAAAATGCTGATTAAATCTACAACCAGACATGTAAGGATTTTTACGGCTGATGTGATTAATAGTGAACTAAAGTTTGATCCCAATAAGCTTACAATCGACGTAGATCCTGATAATGAGTTCCTATGGAATGAGGAAAGTTTACAGAAGATTAATAAAAAATTTAATAGCCTTGTAAAGGAAAGAGATGGAAAAAATTTAGATGATTATGAACTACGTAAAATTGGTTCAGAGATTGAAGGTTTAATTAAAGTTTTGCTTCAGCAAGGTTTATTAAGCTATAACCCTGAATGCAGAGTAATGAATTATTCAATGGGATTACCAAAAACTAAAGAAAAGTTGTGAATAGATTTTCTGATAGACGTCCTAGTCGTAATTCTGGGAGGCGTCCTTACCCCCCAAGCAATCCTAATTTAGATGGTTATTCTAACCGTAGTAAAAGATTGCCATCTGCTCAGAAAGATCAGATTAGTTTAAATACTGGGACTATAGCTATACTTGCAGGTGTTTTAATATTAGGTGTAGGGATAGGAAGTGCTATCACTAGTACAACAGATGGTGGTCAAGGCAATATAGCTAGTCAGCAACAGCTTGATATGGCTGTCCCAGACCCGGAATTCTGTAGACAATGGGGTGCAAGTGCTTTTGTTATTGATGTTGAGATGTATACAACTTTAAATCCATCAACTAGCTTTGTTACTCAACCTGCATTACAACCAGGATGTGTTATTAGAAGGGAGAATTGGACGGTATTGCAGAAACAAGGAGCTATTAGTAATGAAGATGTTAGAGAATGTAAGCAGAGGATGAATACTTTTGCTTATATAGGATCCATACGAGATAAGCCTATTGTTAAATGTGTATATCAAACTGATGTAAAAGAGAATAAATTTATAATCAAAGGAGATGGCCAAGCTGAAGATGGAGGAATCGGTATTAATAAAGAAGCTTCTCAATTTTAAATATAATTATTTCGTAAAACCGGAAAATTTAGGTAATATATCCTTTTTAAAAGCCTCAGAAGCTTTAGAGGTATATCTTGATGGATTAGTTATCAGCTTTAGCTCTCTTTTTACTCCTAAATCGGTTATTAATGGTTTATGGATTGTACCCGATGCTAATTCTCTTTCAATAGACACAACTGGAAGGAAAGCTGCTCCAAGACCAGATTGAACTGCATTTTTAATAGCTTCTAAAGAATTTAATTCCATTTCAATTTTTAGCCTTTGTATATCTAATCCTGAGTTTTTTAGAAGTTCATCAACAACTTTTCTTGTGGTTGATTGAGAATCAAGTGTTACGAAATTGAGTGTATATAAATCTTCCTTCGCAAGTTCTTTCTCTTTTGAAAGTCTATGGCTTGATGGCAAGACTAATGCAAGTTCATCTGTAGCATAAGGCGTTATTTGTAGAAGATTTTCTAATTCAGAAGGTAATTGACCTCCAATTATTGCTAAATCAATTTGACCATTTGCAACACTCCATCCAGTCCTTCTCGTACTGTGAACCTGAAGTTGGACTGAAACCTCTGGATATTTTTGCCTAAAAAGGCCTATCATCCTAGGCATTAAATAAGTACCAGTTGTTTGACTCGCTCCAATGATTAAAGTGCCTCCTTTTAGGCTATTTAAGTCTTCTACAGCTTTGCAAGCTTCATCGCATTGATTAAGTATCCTTTGGCAGTATTCAAGCAGTAATTGTCCTGCCTCAGTTAAGAGAGCTTTTCTTCCCCCTCTGTCGAAAATTGTAATATTAAGTTGCTTTTCAAGATTTTGAATTTGCAAACTTACTGCTGGTTGAGTAACGAATAACAAATCCGCAGCTTTTTTAAAACTACCTTGCTCTGCTATAGCTTTTAATATTCTTAGTTGATCAAGTGTAAATGGAAGCTCAGGCATTCAAATGCCAAAATATATATTAAAAGTTTAATACTTAGCTGAAATATTGTTAATAATAAAATATAAATAATTGTAAATAAAAGATTTTATGGAGACTCATAAAACTTCAATAGTGGTTTTCATATTAATTATAATTTTTGCCATAATTCATAGTGGTGGCGCTGCGTTAAGAAATAAGGCTGAATTAATAATGGGGCCAAGATTGTGGAGACTTATTTTTGTCTCATTAAGTTTACCCTCCGCGATTATCTTAATTGGTTACTTTTTGACACACAGGTATGATGGAATAAGATTATGGAATTTACAAGGAAATAGCTTTGTCTTTTATATCGTTTGGGCTTTAACCGCAATTAGCTTCATTTTTTTATACCCAGCAACTTATAACTTATTAGAAATACCCTCGGTTCAAAAACCAACAGTAAGAATTTATAGCACTGGGATAATGCGAGTTACGCGTCATCCTCAGGCGATAGGTCAAATAATATGGTGTATTGCTCACTCTCTATGGATTGGCTCTTCTTTTACTTTGATAACATCATTTGGCTTGATATGTCATCATTTATTTGCTATTTGGCATGGAGATAAGAGATTAGAATTCAAATTTGGTAAAGAATTTTATAAATTTCGAGAAAGTACATCAGTTTTCCCTTTTTTAGCAATCATTGAAGGGAGGCAAGTGTTTAAATTTAAAGAATTTTTTAAATTGTCTCAACTTGGTATATTTGTTGCAATCATTGTAATTTGGACTTCTCATAAATATATAAATATTGCCGTTACAGGATTTAATTCATCTTTTTTGTCTGAATTTCTTGATTGGCAGTTTAAGATTAATCTATAAATAATTATAAAAATGCCTCAAGCCTCTGAAATCGCATGGTTAATTCCTGTACTTCCTCTAATTGGGGCAGTTATATCTGGCCTGAGTTTGATAAGCATCAATAAAAAAATTAATAAACTGAGAGAATATGTAGCAATTGGTTTACTCACATTTGTAGGTGCATCAGCAGTTATAAGCTATAAAGCTCTGCTTGAACAAATTAATGGATATAGATCTGTTGAAAAATTATTTGTATGGGCAAGTGCTGGAGATTTTCAAATACCAATGGGATTCGTCTTGGATCCTTTAGGGAGTGTAATGCTTTCTTTGGTTACAACTATTACTCTATTGGTGATGATTTATTCTCATGGATACATGGCTCATGATAAAGGCTATGTGAGATTTTTTACATATTTAGCTCTTTTTAGTAGTTCGATGATGGGTTTAATAATAAGTCCTAATTTATTGGAAATTTATGTCTTTTGGGAATTAGTGGGTATGTGCTCTTATCTATTGGTTGGTTTTTGGTACGACAGAGATGGAGCTGCTCACGCTGCTCAAAAAGCGTTTGTAGTCAATAGAGTTGGAGACTTTGGGCTTTTACTAGGAATTTTGGGTTTATATTGGGCTACAAACAGTTTTGACTTTAATGATATTGCTTTAGGAATTGGTCAATCCTTATCAGATAATTCTTTACCAGGATGGGCCGCACTATTACTATGTTTTTTAGTCTTTTTAGGACCGATGGCAAAATCAGCTCAGTTTCCCCTTCATGTATGGTTGCCTGATGCTATGGAGGGTCCTACACCTATTTCGGCTCTAATACATGCTGCAACAATGGTAGCAGCAGGTGTGTTTTTAGTAGCTCGTCTTGATCCTCTTTATAGTTTATTTCCTATAATGCAATTTATCATCGCAATGATTGGAACTATTACTTGTTTCTTGGGAGCATCGATTGCTCTTACTCAGATGGATTTGAAAAAAGGTTTAGCTTATAGTACTGTCTCACAGCTTGGTTATATGATGCTCGCTATGGGATGTGGAGCTCCATTAGCAGGGATTTTTCATTTAATTACACATGCTTGCTTTAAAGCAATGTTATTTCTTGGATCTGGGTCTGTTATTCACGCTATGGAAGAAGTAGTTGGACATCAACCTGTTCTTGCTCAAGACATGAGATTAATGGGTGGTTTGAGAAAAAAAATGCCTTTTACCTCTATTACTTTTCTTATAGGATGTATAGCCATTAGTGGCATACCTCCATTGGCTGGATTTTGGAGTAAAGATGAAATTCTTGGTAATGCTTTTGTCTCTTTCCCTGCTTTTTGGTTCATTGGATTTATGACAGCAGGAATGACTGCCTTTTATATGTTTAGATTATATTTTCTTACCTTTGAAGGGGATTTCAGAGGAAATGATGAACAATTAAAGTCAACTCTAATTTCTGCTGCTGGTCTAATAATTGAAGATGATGATCATGGTAATGTTGATGAGCATGATCATCAAGACATAACAGATATTGATCAACATGAAGAATCTCATGAAGAGGGCTTACATGGAGAAGTTCATGAATCTCCTTGGTCCATGACCTTCCCTCTAGTATTCTTAGCTTTTCCTTCTGTCATCATTGGATTCATGGGTCTACCTTGGGATAGCAAGTTTATAAAATTATTAAATCCTGAAGAAGCAATCACACTCGCTCAAGAATTTGATCTAAAAGAATTCTTACCATTAGCAATTGCTTCCGTAGCGATTGCTTCTACTGGTATAACAATTGCATATCTTGCTTATTTCGTTCATAAAATTGATTTATCTATTATTTTTGCAGAAAGATTTCCATCCATTAATAAATTTTTATCTAAAAAATGGTATTTAGATGAAATAAATGAAAAAATATTTGTAAAAGGCACAAGAAGGATAGCAAAGGAAATTTTAGAAGTTGATTCTAAAGTTGTTGATGGGGTCGTTAATTTAACTGGTCTTGTTACGTTAGGCAGTGGTGAAGGATTAAAATATTTTGAAACAGGCAGAGCTCAATTTTATGCACTAATTGTTTTTGGAGGAGTTATATTACTTGTAGCAATATTTGGTTTTCAATCTCCACAAGTTACATAATTTAGAATTGTGTTTCTTCACACCTATTTGGGTGAAAATTCTGAGAATATTTCTAAACTCTAGTTATTGATATTTCCTCAATTGATTGATTATTCTTTAATAAATAATTTGTTTTCAACTCTTTTTGGACAATTAGGTGTTGGCCCAACCAGTATTCCGTGGTTGTCTTTATCTATCTTATTTCCGCTATTTTGTGCTTTTATAGTCCCTTTTATCCCTGATAAAGGTCAAGGTAAAGAGGTAAGATGGTTTGCCCTAGTTGTAGCTCTCATAACATTCCTCATTACTGTTGGAGCATATATAAATGGGTTTAATATTAATGATGAAAATGTTCAACTAAAAGAAAGTGTAAATTGGCTGCCAAATTTAGGTTTGACGTGGGCAGTTGGTGCAGACGGTATATCGATGCCTTTAATACTGTTGACGAGCTTCATAACAGCTTTAGCTGTTTTGGCTGCTTGGCCAGTAAGCTTTAAGCCAAAATTATTTTTTTTCTTGATTCTTGCGATGGATGGAGGCCAAATAGCTGTATTTGCTGTACAAGATATGTTGTTATTCTTTTTAGCTTGGGAACTTGAGTTATTACCCGTATATCTATTATTAGCTATTTGGGGAGGTAAAAAAAGGCAGTATGCAGCAACAAAATTTATTATTTATACAGCTGGAAGCTCTATTTTTATCCTTTTAGCTTCATTGGCGATGGGCTTTTATGGTGATGGTTCCCCTAACTTTAATTTTGAATATTTAGCTCAGCAAGATTTTAGTCAAAATTTTCAAATTTTATGTTACGCGGGGCTATTAATAGCATTTGGAGTTAAGCTTCCCATTGTCCCTCTTCATACTTGGCTTCCAGACGCTCATGGTGAAGCCACTGCTCCAGTTCATATGTTGTTAGCAGGAATTCTATTAAAAATGGGCGGATATGCTCTCCTAAGGTTTAATGCACAACTATTACCTTTAGCACATGCTCAATTTGCACCTTTACTGATAGTGTTGGGCGCAGTAAATATAATTTATGCTGCTTTTACATCATTCGCACAGAGAAATTTAAAGAGAAAAATAGCATATAGCTCGATTAGTCATATGGGATTTGTTTTGATAGGTATTGGTAGCTTTAGTGCACTTGGAACAAGTGGAGCAATGCTACAGATGGTGAGTCATGGACTAATAGGTGCTAGCTTGTTTTTTCTTGTTGGAGCTACTTACGATAGGACGAAGACTTTAAAGCTTGATGAGATGGGAGGTGTTGGTCAGAAGATGAGGATAATGTTCGCTTTGTGGACTGCTTGCTCACTAGCTTCTTTAGCATTGCCTGGGATGAGTGGATTTGTGTCAGAACTTATGGTATTTACTGGATTTGTTACAGATGAAGTGTATACATTACCGTTTAGAATTACGATGGCATCTTTAGCTGCTATAGGTGTTATCTTAACTCCTATTTATTTGCTTTCTATGTTGAGAGAAATATTTTTTGGTAAAGAAAATCCTACTTTGGTTGGTGAGAGAAAATTAATTGATGCGGAACCAAGAGAGATTTATATTATTGGTTGTTTACTTTTACCTATTATTGGGATAGGACTTTATCCACGGTTAATTACAGAAAGTTATTTAGCTTCTATAAATAATTTAGTTGATAGAAATCTAAATGCAGTTAAACAGAATATTAAATCAGTCGAATTTGTTAGTGATAATAGTGATATTTTTAAAGCACCTCCAATCTAACCTTAATTAAGTTTAAAATTATTGGCGAAATAAATTATTAGCAGATAACTTTAATGTAGTTACTTTTTTAAAAATATCTAATTCAACATCTATTGATAGGTCAGGTTTAGGACCTAGATTGTTGATTAAATTTCTTCAAGATGCTGCTGGCAGAGGAGAATTAGATCCATGGGACGTTGATGTCATAAATGTAATAGATAGTTTTTTAGATCAATTTAATCATAAATTTGATAACTCTCAAGAAACTAATAGTTCATATGAAAAGGATTTATCAGAGACAAGTGAGGCTTTTTTTGCAGCATCAGTTTTGGTTAATTTAAAAGCTCAAGTTTTGGAATCTGATCTTTTCCCTGAAGATCAAAATGGATTTGAAGATGAGTTTGAAATAACTGAACAACCATGGATTAATAATAATTTTGACATTCCACAATATCCAGAAAAATATCTCAGGAGAAGATCAGTGGCTCAACCTATCATTAAAAGGACAGCGACTTTAGGTGAATTAATCAGTCAACTTGAATCGATTGCAGAAACTATAGAGACTCAGGATATATTGTTAATGAAAAGGAAAAGAAATAAAAAATATTCGGATAAGGCTCTTATTGATCAAGTAAAGACCTTAGCTCATAGGGAGAAATTACCAGAGACAACAAAGGCTCTAGGAGATTTTATCGATAAATGGGAAAAAGCATTACAGTGGATAGATTTTGAATATTTAGTTAAAAGATGGAAAGAGGTAGCAAAAAAGGATCTTGATAAAGATAGATTAGGGGTCTTCTGGGCTTTACTATTTTTATCTTCTCAAAATAAAATTGAGATTAAACAAATTAAATCACTTTATGGCCCAATAAAAATTAAGAGGGTCATTCCAGAAGGTGGGTTAGCTCAATTACCTATCGAGAATTTGGAAGTGACAGATACTTCTCCGACCGCTGCTTAGAGGATTTGGAGAAAATAAGGCTAATGTTTTACAAAGAGGTTTAAAATGCCTATGAAGGCAATGATACTTGCAGCTGGTAAAGGGACACGCGTTCAACCTATTACGCATATTATTCCTAAACCGATGATTCCAATTTTGCAAAAGCCTGTAATGGAGTTTTTGTTGGAATTATTAAAAGAACATGGTTTTAGAGAAATAATGGTTAACGTATCTCATTTAGCGGAGGAAATAGAGAATTATTTCAGAGATGGGCAAAGATTTGGAGTCGAAATAGCTTATAGCTTTGAGGGAAGAATTGAGGATGGAGAATTAATTGGGGATGCTTTAGGTTCTGCTGGAGGGTTGAAAAAAATTCAAGATTTTCAAAACTTTTTTGATGAAACTTTTGTCGTTGTATGTGGAGATGCACTCGTCGATTTGGATTTAACTGAAGCAGTCAAGAGACATAAAAATAAAGGGGCAATAGCTAGTTTAATTACAAAAAAAGTTAATAAAAAGGAAGTCTCAAGTTATGGTGTAGTTGTTTCAGATAATGAAGGCAGAGTAAAGGCATTTCAAGAAAAGCCTTCCATAGAAGAGGCACTAAGTGATTCTATAAATACTGGAATTTATTTATTTGAACCTGAAATATTTGATCATATTCCCTCTGGTAAGAAATTTGATATTGGAGCAGATCTTTTCCCAAACCTAGTTAAGAATAATTTACCCTTTTATGCTTTGCCAATGGATTTTGAATGGGTTGATATTGGTAAAGTACCTGATTATTGGAGTGCTATCAGAAGTGTACTTCAAGGTAAAGTAAGGCAAGTTGATATCCCTGGTAAAGAAGTAAAACCTGGCGTTTATACCGGTTTAAACGTCGCAGTAAATTGGGACAAAGTCACTATTAAAGGGCCTGTATATATTGGCGGGATGTCAAGAATAGAAGATGGAGCAACAATTATTGGACCATCTATGATTGGTCCAAGTTGTTGTATATGTGAAGGTGCAACAATAGATAATTCTATTATCTTTGATTACTCCAAAATTGGGAAAGGAGTTCGACTTGTAGATAAGCTTGTATTTGGCAGATATTGTGTAGGAAAAAATGGAGATCATTTTGATCTACAAGAGGCATCTTTGGATTGGTTAATAACAGATTCAAGAAGGATGGATCTTTCTGAACCCTCACCTCAACAGAAAGCAATGGCAGAACTTTTGGGTAGCGATTTAATTAATATTCCAGATTGATTTCTGCTTTTTTTAAAATCTCTGGTATTAAATGTTCACTTTTTACAGCCATAAGATGAACTCCTTGAGATATATTTATAAATTCTCTTAGTTGTTCTGCAGCAATGTTGATACCTTCTTCTAATGGATTTTTTGAATCTTTAAGCCTATTAAGGATATGATCAGGAATATTTGCTCCAGGTACATATTTATTTATAAAAAGTGCATTTTTATGAGACTTAAGTAAGAAAACTCCAGCTAGAACTGGCAAGTTTAATGGTTTGCTTATCTCATCACAAAAATTTATAAGGTGTTTTTTATCCATAACCATTTGTGTCTGTATAAAACGAGCTCCGGCCTCTTTTTTTTGTTCGGTTCTCATTTTTAGCACCTTTAAATTTTTATAACTAGGGTCTGCAGCCGCTCCAGTAAAAATTTCAGTTTTATTGTCACTTAATAATTCATTAGTAGGATCAATTCCATTATTAAATGATTGTATTTGTTTAAGAAGCTTTACTGCCTCAAATTCATGTACGGCTTTTGTATTTTTTTGATCCCCAGCTTTGACTGAGTCCCCAGTAATGCAAAGAATATTTTTTATGCCTAAGGCATTCGCTCCAAGAATGTCAGATTGTAAAGCAATTTTATTACGATCCCGGCAGGATATTTGCATGACAGGTTCTATGCCATTATCCAGTAATAGCCTTGACATTGCCAAGCTGCACATCCTCATTACAGCTCTACTTCCATCTGTTATATTAATTGCATGTACCTTATCTTTTAAAAGTTGTGCTATTTTGAGAGATCGAGTGGGATCGCCACCTCTTGGAGGCATTAATTCTGCCGTTATTGCTTTAGAATGAGATTCTAAGGTTTTTTGAAGTTTTGATTTCAATTGCTAAATGTTGGCTTGTTAGTTAACAACAATAATTGGATTTACAAACTTTATTACTATAAAAAAAGAGCTGTTTAAATGCAAATGCTTGATGACGATGTAAACAACTTTGAAATGATGGGTCTCTCTGCAAGAGAGATGGAAATTATTGATTTAGTTGCTGATGGATTAACTAATCAAGAAATAGCAGTAAAACTTACTATTAGTAAAAGGACTGTGGATAATCATGTTAGTAATATGTTTACTAAAACTGGATCTAAAAATAGAGTAGCGCTATTAAATTGGGCTATGGATCATGGGAAAATTTGCAGAGATGGATTCAATTGCTGCTCTTTGCCTGATTCTGATCAAAATTAATATCTTGGAAATCTTGATTGGCGTCATTAAGTGACATTAACAAATAACTTTGTGCGTTTAGATCAAAAAGCTCAGCATAAGCTATACAGGCATCTTTGTCTGAGTTAACGTATCTTAATAGACCTTCTTTATCGTAAAGACCATACATTTTGGATAGAGAGAGTTGATTATAAATATAAAGGAAATCTAAAGGAAAAAGGGATTCTTTGGCTAGCCTTGCAAGAAATTTAATATTTTTTTTAATCCCAACTACCAAAAGGTTTCATAGATAATGCTAAATTTGAGTATTTTTTTAAGCCGGTAATCTCTGTTGATAAGAAACTTGGTAAATTAATTTGTTCATCGATTCTTTTTAACTCAACTTCAGCTATCTCTAAGGGAAAATTTCTACCTTTAAATCGATCAATTATCCATTCTTTTTCGTTGAAACGAAGATAAAATCTTTCCTTATGAATAGGATTCTTTATTTCTGAAATAATCATTTCTCCTTCTTTTTTTGGGATTTCATATTCAAATTCGAAATTTTTAGACTTTGTAAGATGTTTTTTTAAAGTTAATTTAAAAAAATTATCCTCTGATCTTATTCTTACTATCCAGCTCTCAGAATACGAGGATAAATAACCTTGAATAATATCTGACTTTCGATTAATTAATTTTTCCCAATCATTATTTTTTATTAGGAATCTTCTTTCAATTTCAAAACACATGAAAATTTATATTAATCATTTAGGATAAATTTCCTCTCCATTCTAATTTTTTAATTAAAGTTGTGTAATAAGAAATATTATCATTAAGTGAAATCATTTTGGCTGGCTTAGGGGCCTTTATAATTTCACAATAATCATTGTCATGAAGGGTGAGGCATTTTGTTCCATCCTTCCAAAGTTGTAAATAATTTTTTTCTTTGTTAATATTCCTTACTACAATTTTACTATTATCTGGTATGACTATAGGCCTGCTGGAGAGACTCATTGGACATATTGCGTTAATTACAAATGCATTAATTAAAGGATGCACTATTGGTCCACCAGCTGCCATTGAATATGCAGTCGAACCAGTTGATGAAGAAATAATTAATCCATCCCCTTTATATTCATTAACCTTTTCATTATTAATTTCAATCCTAATTTTAGTAGTAGGGGAGATATCAGTTTCTATTGATTTGAAATAAAAGTCATTCAATGCGAAAAATTCTGAAATTTTGGATTGTTTTTTATTAATTAAATTTATTTCATGATGATTGCATTGAAGCATTGTTCTTTTATCAATCTTAAATTTATCTTTTTTTATTAGATCAATAAATGACTTTTCAATCAAGAATTTTCTATCCTGTGTTAAAAATCCTAGATTACCTCCAATATTGAAACTAAGAATTGGAATATTAAAATTAAAAAGTGCATTTGCAGATTTAAGTACTGTGCCGTCACCACCAAGAACTATAACTAATTCGGGAAGACAGTCGTTTATTTCTAAATTTTTTTGGAGAGTTTTGTTGTCAAAGTTGCTTGCTAATTTTATTACAGCAACTTTTTGAGCCTTTAGTAGATTTTCACATAAGAGCGCTTTATCTTTTGCGATAGTGCTTTTAGATCTATAAATAATAAGCACTAATGATAATTTCATTAAATACTTATTACCACTTGAGTAAGTTAAAGCTTTCCATATCAACAGTGACTCTATTTCTATAAAGAGATAATAAAATAGCTAAACCTACGGCAGCTTCTGCAGCTGCCACTGTTATTACAAATATTGCAAAAACTTGGCCTTGTATCAAATTGTTATCAATATAGGAGGAAAAAGCCATTAAATTTAAATTAACTGCATTAAGCATTAATTCAATACTCATTAAAACTCTTACAGCATTTCTGCTATTCAATAATCCCCATATACCTATACAAAAAAGAATAGATGAAACAATTAAGAAAGCTTGTAATGGAATTGAGTCTAGGTTCATAATATTAATTGAATAAAATTATTTTTTTTCAATAAGAAGAGGTTTGTCTGATTTTTCTATAAGTTCTTGATCTACAGGAAGACCTGTCGAAATATCTTCTGACAAAACATCTCTCCTCGCCAAGACAATAGCTCCAATCATAGCCATTAAAAGTAAAACAGATGCAACTTCGAAAGGAAGTAAATAATCACTAAATAAATGTTCTCCAAGTCTTATTGTAGATTCTTCCCCTATGGATAATTTTGGATCAGCTATGATCCAAGTATTAGATAAGTCAACTTTTATAAGTAGACTTAAAAGAGTAATGCAAATTGTAGATGAAATCAATTTTCTAGAATTAAGATATTTAATCGGCTTTAAATCCTCTTTTTTATTGACCAGCATTATTGCAAATAAAATTAAGACATTAATTGCACCTACATATACAAGCACTTGTGCTGCAGCCACAAAACTTGCATTTAATAATAAATACAAACCTGCAACACTCATAAATACTCCGCCTAGTAAAAAAGCAGAATAAACGATACTCTCTAATAAAACCACTCCTAATGAACCGATAATGATAATTAAAGAAAGTATTGAAAAACAAATTAATTGTGTGGTGACTGCAATAGACATCTATTCAATTTATTTACCTACAGGTAACTCTTCAGTAGATTTTGAAGATGTCATCCAATCTAACACTTCTTCAGGTAATTTACCCACTCTAGAATCGGATAATGGAATATCATGGGGATCCATTACACCTTTGGGCAGATAAGTTAACTCTTTAAGTGAAGTGACAGTTGGATCAGAAGTGACATTCGTAGGTAATCTGCCAAGAGCAACATTATCGTAATTTAAATTATGTCTATCAAAAGTTGCTAATTCATACTCTTCAGTCATTGATAAACAATTTGTAGGGCAATATTCAACGCAATTACCGCAAAAAATGCATGCACCAAAATCAATTGAATAATTTCTTAATTCTTTCTTTTTTGTTTCCTTATTCATTACCCAATCAACTACTGGTAAGTTTATTGGGCAAACGCGAACACAAACTTCACATGCAATGCATTTATCAAACTCATAATGAATTCTTCCTCTATACCTCTCAGAAGGAATAAGTTTTTCGTACGGATATTGAACAGTTACAGGTCTTCTCTTAAGATGGTCAAAGGTAACAGAAATCCCATCGAATAAATATTTACTTGCTCCAAATGCTTCCTTAACATAACTATTGACTTTTTGAAAAAAATCTTTCATTGCCGGAAACTTTACTTAACACTATTATACAACATTTTTTTTTATTTGGTAAGTAAATATACTTAAAAAATTAACCGCCAAAAAATCTTGGTAGTGCTAGTTTTAGACCTGCAGTTAATAAAAGATTTGCTAAAGAAATTGGTAAAAGAAACTTCCAACCTAAATCTAGTAATTGATCAATCCTTACTCTTGGAGTAGTCCATCTGAGCAAAATTGCTATAAAAACTAGTAAGTATGCTTTTAGTATCGTCATAACAATACCTAAGGTTGCTGTTATAACCTGTATTAATGATGTTTCTATTGGGATATTTAAAACTCTTGATATTGTTTCAACAGGGATTGGGAATCCCCATCCACCTAGATACAAAACTGATACTAACAATGCAGATAATATTAAATTAATATAGCTACCTAAGTAAAACAAAGCAAATTTCATCCCAGCATATTCGGTCTGGTAACCAGCAACCAGTTCTTCTTCAGCCTCAGGGAGATCAAAGGGTAATCTTTCACATTCCGCTAAAGCACATATCCAGAAAATGACAAATCCTATGGGTTGTCTCCATATATTCCAACTTAATATGCCTGCACCACTTTGTTGATTTACTATATCAACAGTGCTTAGAGAATTTGTCATCATGACTATCGCTAAAACTGATAAAGCAAGTGGTATTTCGTAGCTTATAGACTGCGCTGCGGCCCTAAGTCCACCAAGCAGAGAATATTTATTGTTAGAAGCATATCCACTCATCAAAAGGCCTATAGGTTGAATGCTACTTAAAGCTATCCAGAGAAAGATACCAACGCCTACATTACTTATAAGCAAATTTTGTCCGAATGGTACTATTAGCCATGACAAAATAACAGGCACTAATACTAATATTGGTCCAGCAGTAAAAAGTATTGAATCAGCTTTTTCTGGAATTATATCTTCTTTTACAAGTAATTTTAAACCATCTGCTATGGGTTGAAGAACTCCCAAAGCCCCAGCATATTCTGGACCAATTCTTTGCTGGGCAGCTGCAGAAATTTTTCTTTCTAGCCAAACTGTCACGAGAACACCTACAACCGCTGCAACTAGGACGATAATCATGGGGAAAGGAAGCCAGATGATATGTGCTACTTCACTAGGTACTCCAAAAGATTTCAGAGCTTCATTAAAACTAAATTCCAAATCTAAGCCGTTAGTCACAGTCTTTTGTTGTTCTTTTTATAGATTAACTCTTATTATGGCAAAATCGTGTATTTAAAATTAATAAAAATAATTATCTTTTATTTAGAGGGATCCATTTCCTGCCTGTAGAACCAGTGTAGATTTGTGAAGGTCTAAAAATTCTATTAGCACCTAACTGCTCTCGCCAATGTGCTAGCCATCCAGCAACTCTAGAAATTGCGAAAATTGGAGTAAATAGATCCCTGGGAATACCTAATTTTCTATACACTAAGCCTGAGTAATAATCTACATTTGGATAAATTCCTTTCACTCCAAGTATTGGTATGGCTTCTTCTTCAAGTTTCTTAGCAACTTCATACATCTCATCTTTACCAAATCTTTCAAAGAGCTCCTCTGCTAATGTTTGGAGGATGGAAGCTCTTGGATCTTTCACTCTATATTCTCTATGACCAAATCCCATTATTTTTCTTTTAGTTAGTAGAGCATCTTTTATAAAAGATGCAGCGTTTTCAGGAGTTTTAATATTTTCTAGCATTGCGATAACATCTTCATTTGCACCTCCATGAAGGGGACCGGCCAAAGTTCCAACAGCTGATGCAACTACTGCATATGGATCTGTTAAAGTACTTGCAGTAACTCTGGCACTAAAAGTACTCGCATTTAAGCTATGTTCTGCGTGTAAAATAAGACACTTATCAAAAACTTTCGCAGCTAGTGGATCTTGCTCTTTTTCTGTGAGCATATATAAAAAATTTGAAGAATAAGATAAATCATCCCTTGGTTGAATTGGATCCTGACCTTTCCTTATTAATTGAAATGCAGCAACCATTGTTGGGATTTTTGCAATAAGTCTAATAACAGCGTTATAAACATATTTTGGGTCATCAATTACTCTTCTTGAATAGAACAAACCAAGAGAAGCGGCGCTTGACTGAAGAGCATCCATTGGGTGACCTGAAGAGGGGAAACATTTCATCATATCTCTTACTCTGAAACTTAATCTTCTGTGCATTTGTACTTCTTCCTCAAAATTCTTTAGTTCATTAACTGTTGGTAATTCCCCCCATATCAATAGAAAAGCAGTTTCTAAAAAACTACTTTTTTGAGCAAGTTCTTGGATATCATACCCTCGATACAAAAGTTTTCCTTGTATCCCATCTATATCGCAGATTGAGGATTTTGTAACAGGGATACCTTCTAAGCCTGGTTTAAAGTTTATATTTGAAATATCCAAGAATTTTTTAATTGTAGAGTTTAAAAAATAAAATAAAAAAATTTATTTAATATTTAAATAATAAATCCTCAATGATAAAAAATCTTTAAATATTAATTTCTTTTGTAATTAAAGTATTTTTAAATTTGATTCTAAATATATTTTTTCATGCATTTCAGGTATAATATGATTGATTTGTATATTTATGTTCTCAATAGAGAATAGTTCAGTATTTATAAAATATTTAATATTTTTAAGAGGTTTATAATATTCAACTAGTTGCTTGTTATCAATATGCTTTATGAGAAAGATATCATTAAATATATATTTATAGGTTTTAATCTCATTATTATTAAAAAATTCATCAGATAAAGTAATTTTTTTAGTAATATTTTGTAAGGTACTAAAATTATTACTTATATATGTATTTAACTCATCTTTTAGGCTAAAAATAGGATTCCCTTTCTCATAAAAAATACTATTTTCTCTTGAGGTTAATCTATCATTTGTATAAATTGTATAATCTAAATCATTAATAAATAAGTCTTCTCTTTTATACTTTTTTAGAAAATTAAATTCATCAATTGAAATGTTATTTGGCAATTCATTTTTAAAACATAAAACCCAATTATTATCATTAGTTAAGAATAAAAGTTGTTCATTTAATTCATTAAAAATTTCTTTAAAGATGTCTTTTTGATTGATGTCGCGAAATAAAAAATTAATATTTTTTTTATATATAGAATATCTGTTAGTAAAAATTATATCTTTAATATTATCTATATCATTATTGAGAATTTTAGTATTAATCTTATTGCTATTTGCAGAAAATGATTTCAAATGGATTTCATTATCTTTCGGAGTAATAATAGTTATTAGTTTATTAACAGTCTTTGTTTCTGAATCTGGGTTAATATAATTTAAAATTGATAAAATTTTAATTTCTTTTAAATTAATATCATTTGGCATTAAATTTTCAGAAAAAATTTCATTATGTTTGTTATTTGACTGAAGTGAATGATCAATTAGTTTTTTATCTGATGAAGCTATTAAATAGTTGTCATTAGTTTGAAATATATGGCTTATATAATTTAGCTTACCAAATCTTTTTAATTCAACAATTTGATTGGGTTTGTTTAACTCATCTCCGATATTAATTATATCATTTATGTTCTTATTTTTTTTTAATTTAAAAATTAATAATATTTCGTTGTTGTTAAATTTATTTTTAAAAAAGGTTAGAGCAAATTCATTATCATAAATATTTCCAATTTTTTCTTGAAAGTTAAATCCTAGATATGAAATAATGCTATCTCTAATCATATTTAGTTCATCTAATTTTTGTTCTGAAATATTCTCATTTATATATTTTTTTATATTATTATTTTTTGAGTTGGAGAGGATAGTAAGTTCATAATCGTTTGGAATATAATTAAGGATATGCATATTTGTAATATCTGATTTATTTTTGTCAATTCCTTTAGTGAAAATATTTAATAACAATATTACAAATAATAATGTCAGTACTATAAATATTAATTTTTTTATTTGATTATTCATTTTTTATTTTTATTCTTAACAAATTAATTATTCTTGCAACTCTTATTATTAAATTGTTATAAGTATTTTAATTACATATAGATAATGATTAATATACCGAACTCCTTAACAGTTCATGAATTGAATCAATGGTTAAATTCTAACCATGAAAATCCTATTATTATTGATGTAAGGGAAAGCAGCGAGATCGATAAGGCTTCGCTTTCTTTTGTTGATATTTATATCCCTATCAGTCAAGTTTCATTTGAATATGTTTCTTCAATAATTTCTAAACATCTTAAGAAGAAGTTTGTGATTTTATGCCACAGAGGGATCAGAAGTTATAATTTTGCCCAATGGCTAATCGATAATAAATTAGTAAAGGAAGCTTGGAATTTAGAAGAAGGAATTGATGGGTGGAGTATTCACATTGATTCAAGAATACCTAGGTATTAATTAAGCGATTTCATCAATTCTTGAAGATACTGTATTTACATCTTTGTCTCCTCTTCCTGAACAGTTAATTACAATCTCACTATCTTTATTGATTGAAGGACATAGCTTTTCAAGCCACGCAAAAGCATGGGCTGTCTCTAATGCGGGGATAATACCTTCGAGCTCACTAACAAGTTTTAAAGCTCTTAATGCTTCTAAATCAGTAACTGCTCCATATTCAGCGCGACCAATATCTTTTAGAAAGCTGTGTTCAGGACCAACTCCTGGATAATCTAGCCCCGCACTAATTGAATGTGCTTCTTGGACTTGCCCTTCGTTATTTTGCAAAAGAAGGCTCATAGAACCATGTAGTATGCCAACTGTACCTTTTGTAATTGTCGCAGCATGTTTATCGGTATGAATTCCACTCCCAGCTGCTTCAACCCCAATAAGTCTTACATTTTTATCATTCACAAATGGATGAAAAAGTCCCATTGCATTAGAACCTCCACCTACGCAAGCGAGCAATATATCTGGTGACTTACCAAATGATTCTAGGCATTGCTTCTTCGTCTCTTCACCAATTACAGAGTGAAAGTCTCTAACAATCATCGGGTATGGGTGTGGCCCTGCAACCGAACCTAAAATGTAATGTGTGTTTTCAACATTAGAAACCCAATCACGAATAGCTTCGCTCGTGGCATCTTTTAGGGTAGCTGTTCCTGAAGTTACAACTTTTACTTCTGCTCCAAGAAGTTTCATTCTAAAGACGTTAAGTGATTGTCTTTTAATATCTTCTTCTCCCATATAAATTACACATTTGAGACCGAATCTCGCGCATACTGTCGCTGTAGCTACACCATGCTGTCCTGCACCTGTCTCAGCGATGATTCTGCTTTTACCCATCCTAATAGCTAATAAAGCTTGTCCTAAAGCATTATTAATTTTGTGAGCACCCGTATGATTTAGATCTTCTCTTTTAAGCCATATTCTACTTCTAATATTTAGCTTTTTATAATGTTCTGTTAATCTTATTGCTTCATATAAAGGTGTTTCTCTTCCTACATATGTTTTTAATAGATGATCTAATTCATTAGTGAATTTTTTATCAGTCCACGCATCTTTGGCAGCTTTTTCTAATTCGAAAAGAGCTGGCATTAAAGTCTCAGGAACGTATTGCCCTCCATATTTTCCATATCGACCTGCTTTGGAGGGTCGTTCAAAAGAGTCGTATTTATTATTTTGTTCTTCAAGAGAAATTGAGCTTACCAATTTTCTATAATGTAATAATTAATTTAACTATAGATTATTTAGAAAATAATGCGAAATAAAAATTGGATCGAATTTAACAATAATAATTGTAAAAATCGAGATATGAAAGATAAAGTCTGTGAAGGCCAACCCAAAAAACTAAAAATTCATAAAGAAAAAAAAGGTAAAAAAGGAAAAACTGTTACTTTGATTTCAGGATTTGGATCAACAAATACTTCTCAACTTGGGAATTTATTAAAAAAACTTAAGGTATATTGTGGTACTGGTGGATCTCTAAATGATCAAGGGATTCAATTACAAGGAGATATGCAAGATAAGGTAAAGTTTTTTCTTCGTAAAGAAGGCTATGGCATTTGAAGTCTTAGGTTTAAAATAATTATTTAGTAATTCCTCGTTCTTAAATTAATGAATAATCCTAATTTAGAAAATAAAAAAAATATAAAGTGGCATAATTCTTCAATTAGTAGGCAGAATCTTGAAAGTCTCAGAGGCCATAATGGAATGGTTCTATGGTTCACAGGATTATCAGGATCAGGTAAGAGTACTTTGGCTAATGCCTTAAATGAAGCTTTGCATGCCAAGAAAATATCTACTTATTTGCTAGACGGAGATAATATTAGGCATGGCTTGTGCAAAGATCTTGGCTTTTCTGATAAAGATAGAGAAGAAAATATCAGGAGGATAGGAGAGGTCGCAAATTTATTTATGAATGCTGGAATTGTCACAATTACAGCATTTGTTTCACCTTTCAAGTCTGATAGAGAAAAAGTTAGAAAGATAATTGGCAAAGATTTTATAGAAGTATTTTGTGCCGCTAATCTTGATACCTGTGAGACAAGAGATACGAAAGGTCTATATAAAAAGGCGCGATTGGGTGAAATAAAGGATTTTACAGGTATATCTAGTCCTTATGAAATCCCAGATAATCCAGAAATTATTATCGAGACTGGTTCATTAGACATTAATTCTTCAGTAAGACAAATTATGAAATATTTGAGAGAGAAAGACTTATTAAATTTAGATAATTAAGATTAATTTTTTCCTAGAAAGTTATTAATTCCTTTTGCTTTTAAATTTTCATTTTTTGCACTTACTTCATTATGAATATCTTTTCTATATGCTTTCAGCTTTTGATGTACTGCATGATCATTTAAAGCCACTATTTGAGCAGCTAGTAAACCAGCATTTTTACTTCCATTGATTGCAACTGTAGCAACGGGAACCCCCGCAGGCATTTGAACAATAGATAACAGAGAATCAATACCTTTTAGAGATTTACTTTCAACAGGAACACCTATTACAGGGATAATTGTTAGAGCTGCAATCATCCCAGGTAAATGGGCTGCCCCTCCTGCACCAGCGATAATAACTTTGATATTGTTTAATTCAGCATCTCTAGCATAATTCATCATTTCAATTGGAGTACGATGCGCAGATAAGATGCAAACTTCAGTTTGTAATCCAATTTCTTCAAGTATTTCAACTGCAGATTTCATCGTGGGAAGATCTGAATCACTTCCCATTACCACAGAAATTTTAAAAGAAGTATTCTGATTTAGTGAAGGCAAAATAACAAATCAATTCTTTTCATATGATGACGTGCTATCAGTTGAATGCTAGTTAGTTAATATAAAAAAGTAAAGAATAGAACAATTCATGATTAATAGTAAAAATCTTGAAAAAAATGAAGTAAAAGAATACTTCAACGGAACTGGTTTTGATCGATGGAATAGGATCTATAGTAAATCTGATGATGTTAATAAAGTTCAGAAAAATATTAGGATAGGTCATCAAAAAACGGTTGATGATGTTATTACATGGATAAAGAAATATCCTGACCTCTCAAAAATGACTTTTTGTGATGCAGGTTGTGGAGTAGGAAGCCTCACAATTCCATTGTTAAAGTCAGGAGTACAAGATATACAAGTTAGTGATATTTCAGATTCTATGATTGATGAAACTAAGTTACGCATAAAAAATGCAGGATTAAGTGCTAGGGGAATTAAGTACAAAGTAAGTGATCTTGAAAAATTAACAGGAACATTTGATTTTGTGATTTGTTTAGATGTATTTATTCATTATCCACAGTCTGTTGCTGAAGAGATGGTAAAGCACTTATGTGATTTAAGTACATCCAGATTAATAGTTAGTTTTGCTCCATACACTCCATTATTGGCAATACTAAAAAGTATTGGAACATTGTTTCCAGGGCCAAGTAAAACGACAAGAGCATATACACTCAAAGAGGATGGAATTATTTCTGCAGCGAAAGAAAAAGGTTTCGTAGTAGTCCAAAAGAAATTAAATCAAGCACCCTTTTATTTCTCGAAATTAATCGAATTCCAAAAGATAAATTAATTTACTTAACTAGATTATTCTCAAGTGCATATCTAACTAACTCAGTTCTACTTGAAGTACAGGTTTTTATAAAAAGTCTACTAACGTACTTCTCCACATTTCTTATTGATGTTTCTAGTTTTCTTGCGATTTCTTTATTCATTAGTCCTTCTGCAACAAGTTGCAAAACACTTGCCTCTCTTGGAGTGAAACTTGGAATTATAATATCACTATCTTGATTATTGGAGTTATTATTGGTGAGCATTGATTTGATCTCAGTAATTTGCTTAGCCATTTTGCTAACGTCCGTATCTGCAAATCTTGCAGCTTCTTTCAGTAATCTGTCCTGCCTGTTAATAACATTATTTACTCTTGCTGTTAATTCATCTGGATCAAATGGTTTAGAAATATAATCATCGACCCCTGCAATATAACCTTGAGTTCGGTCTAGAGTCATACCTTTAGCTGTAAGAAAAATTACGGGTGTTCCGCTTAATCTCTCATCCTCTCTAATCTTCTCTAAAAGTGCATAACCATCACATCGAGGCATCATAATATCACTAATGATTAGATCTGGAAATAACTTCTGAGCTTTTTCCCAGCCATCTTCTCCATCAACTGCAACAGAGATCTCAAATCCTTCATCCTCAAGAAAAGTTTTTACAGCATTTCTTATACCAGGCTCATCATCCACTAATAAAATTCGAGATTTCTTTTTTTCTTCGGCCGTTTGGGTAGATTCATTCATTTTTGTTTTTACAAATTATTAATGATGTTTATAAAAATTTTATATACTAAAAATTATGGTTTCAAGTCCTATATTACTAGATTTTCAATCTTCAACACCATGTTTGAAGGAAGTTGTTGCTGAAATGAATTCTTATTGGATGGAAAATTTTGCTAATCCATCAAGTAAAGGTAATTTATCAGGATTATATGCAAGTGCCGCTCTTGAGGTCTCAAGAAATAAAATTAAAGAAAACTTAAATTTAATTAACAAAAAAATAATCTTTACTAGTGGTGCCTCGGAATCAAATAATTTAGCTTTATTTGGATTTGCAAGGAATTTTCAACAAAGAACTGGTCGAAATGGAAATATTATTACTTTGAAAACTGAACATCAGGCTGTTTTGGAACCTTTACGCCAATTAAAAAAAGAAGGATTTAGCATAACTGAATTAAATCCTGAATCGGATGGATTAATTTTGGAAGAAAATCTTTTAAATTCTTTGAGAGATGATACCTTTCTAATAAGCATTATGCTCGCAAATAATGAGATTGGAGTAATACAACCTATTGAAAAAATTTTTAACATTTGCAAGAAAAATAATATTACATTTCACACTGATGCGGCTCAAGCGCTAGGGCATTTACAGATTAAAAGTTTTGATTCATTAGCAAATATGATCACTTTAAGCTCGCATAAAATATATGGTCCGAAAGGAATTGGAGTATTAATAATAGATGAAGATATTCAATTAAATCCCCTAATATATGGAGGTGGCCAAGAATTTGGATACAGATCTGGCACTGTGCCCTTGCCTTTAATTGTTGGTTTTTCAAAAGCAATAGAATTGGCAATTAAAAATCAAGAAAGAAATTCAATTCAACTTGCTAAATACAGAGATGCTCTTATGAATGGTTTATTAAAAAAGAATTCAAAAATTTTAATTAATGGATCAATTATCAATAGGTTGCCCCATAACTTGAATTTGACAGTACTAGATATAAATGGTTCTAAGTTTCATAAATATATTAAGAATCACATTGCATGCTCAAGTGGTTCAGCATGTAGTAATGGCAAGGTTTCTCATGTTCTAACATCAATTGGAAGATCATTTAAAGAGGCTGAGTCATCGGTCAGACTTAGTATTGGTTTAACTACAACAGCTGAGGAAATAGAAAAATCTATTAATGTTATAACTGAGACTATAAACAAATTAAGAAAATAGTTATTTTAATTGTGCTATTCTCAATTTTGCACTTCGAGATCTATTATTCATCTTTAATTCATCTTCTGAAGGGACTATAGGTTTCTTTGTTAAATTAAAAAGTTTTTTATCATTTTTAAAATAATTTTTTACTTTTCTATCTTCAATAGAGTGAAAACTTATGATTGAGATTATTCCTCTTGGTAAAAGCCATGAGGAGGCGTTACTAAGTAATTTTTCTAAAACTTCTATTTCTTTATTAACTGCAATTCTTAAGGCTTGGAATGTTCTTGTTGCAGGATGAATTTTTCTATATCTTTGCTTAGGAGGGAAGCATCCTCCAATAGCATACGCTAATTCTTTTGTCCCAGAATAGGAACCTTTTTTTTGAATATCATTTTTAATTTTTCTTGCTATTTTTCTTGATAGTCTTTCTTCGCCAAATTCATAAATTAAATCTGCTAATTCATTTTCTGTTAAATTTTTAATTAAATCTTCTGCTTTAGTTTTTTGATTTGGGTTCATGCGCATATCTATTGGACCATCTTTTTGAAAACTAAATCCTCTCTCAGGTGTTTCTATTTGATTACTATTAAATCCTAAATCTGCAATTACAAATGCTACTTTATTTTCTGGCTTGAAATCTGAAAAATTTGTTTTAATAATCTTAATTCGATTCTTAAAAATATCAAGTTTATTTGAAGCAGCTTCAATTGCGTATGGATCTTGATCTATACCAATCATTTGCAAATTAGGAAATTTATTTAATAATTCGAAAGAATGACCACCACCGCCTAAGGTGGCATCTATTCCTAGAAATTTTTTACTTAATTGATGGGGGAAATTATTAATAGAATTAATAATTTCATTAACCATAACTGATTTATGATTGAAAAATAATGAATTTTGGGAGTCAATTTCCATAACTATCTATTAATATTTAATTAGAAGGAGAATTTTAATGGCTCAGCTAGAGACTAGAACAGAACCAATGGTGGTCAATTTTGGACCCCACCATCCATCTATGCACGGTGTTTTAAGGTTGGTGGTAACTCTAGATGGCGAGAATGTAATTGATTGTGAACCGGTAATAGGTTACTTGCATAGAGGTATGGAAAAAATTGCTGAAAATAGAACAAATGTTATGTATGTACCTTACGTGAGCAGAATGGATTATGCAGCGGGTATGTTCTATGAAGCTATTGTAGTTAATGCACCGGAAAGATTAGCAAATATACCTGTTCCCAAAAGAGCCAGTTACATAAGAGTATTAATGCTCGAGCTTAATCGGATAGCAAACCATCTTTTGTGGCTTGGACCTTTCTTAGCGGATGTAGGTGCTCAAACTCCATTCTTCTATATATTTAGAGAAAGAGAAATGATATACGATCTTTGGGAATCTGCTACAGGCCAGAGATTAATAAATAATAACTTTTTTAGAATAGGAGGAGTAGCTTGTGATTTGCCTTACGGTTGGTTAGATAAATGTATTGATTTTTGTAATTGGTTTGCTCCTAAAATAGATGAATATGAAAAATTAATTACAAATAATCCTATTTTCAGAAAGCGTATTGTAGGTCTCGGGAAAATTGATAGAGAACAAGCTATTAATTGGTCTTTATCTGGGCCAATGTTAAGAGCCTCTGGGGTCTCATGGGATCTTAGAAAAGCAGATGATTATGAATGTTATAGCGATTTTGATTGGAAAATTGCTACAGCTGAGGAAGGGGATTGTTATGCAAGATATAGAGTTAGAGTTGAAGAGATGAGACAGTCTTTAAACATACTCAGGCAAGCTTGCGAGATGATTCCTGGAGGTCCCACTGAAAATTTAGAAGCTCAAAGAATGGCAACTGATGATAAAAAAGATGATATTTTTGGGGTTGACTATCAATATATAGCAAAAAAAGTTGCCCCCACCTTCAAAATTCCTAATGGAGAATTATATACAAGACTTGAATCTGGCAAAGGTGAGATAGGGGTTTTTATTCAAGGTAATAATGAGGTAACACCATGGAGATTTAAAATCAGAGCAGCAGATTTAAATAACCTTCAAATTCTTCCTCATATACTTAAAGGTGCAAAAATTGCTGATATTATGGCAATCCTAGGTTCGATAGATGTAATTATGGGATCAGTTGATAGATAAGACTTAATAATGGACTCAATTAATTGGTTGAATTTAAAAAGGAAAGTGAGATTTGGTGATTGTGATTCTGCTAATGTTATCCATTTTCACAATTTATTAAAATGGTCACATGAGGCTTGGGAAGAAAGTATGGATAAATATGGAATACCACTAAATGAAATTTTTCCTGATGGAGTACCTCAGGAAAAATCATCTCTACCAATCATTAATTGTGAAGCCAAATTTTTTAGGCCAATAAATTTTGGAGATTTATTATCAATTCAAATCTCGCCACAAAAAATTAATAATCACTTATTTCAAGTTAGAACTTTATTTTTTAAAGACTCCATTAAAGTGGCGGAGACTATTATTATTCACTGTTCAATTAATACGAATACAAGAGTCAAAACTAACTTAACAGAGCATTTAGAAAAGTGGATAGAGGCATCTAACTTAAATAATCTGGTTAAGGAGTGCTAACCTTTATACTTTTTACTTTTCCAATCTTTCATTAAATTATCCGAGTATATTTCTTTTTCATTCACAATCCAATCAAAAGGTTTTTCAAACTTTTGGAAGGTGTCTGAAAAATCTTCTAATTTTTTGATTGATCTAAATAAAATTTTATTTTCCGTATTTTCTTTGAAATATAACAGTATTCTGTACCTCTGTCCCCAAGTAATATCATTTAATTTCTCAAGTTTTAAATGTTCAATAGGCAAATTTTTCTTGTTTATAAAATCCATTAGTCTTTGTTTTATTAAATCAAGAAATACTATTTCACCACCTGAATTAATCGTATTATCTACTCTGCCATAGACTATGAGATATTCCTTATTATTTTTTCTAAATTTCTTGCCAATATCTCCACTCTCCCACCATCCATCTTTATTTTTAAAATCTTTTATTTTGGAAAATTGACTAACTTCTTGACCTATCCTTTCAGTTCTAATTTCAATTAAATTTTTTTTGTTAATTCTCACATTAATATCCTCTAAAATCTCCCCATCATTTAGATTGCCATTTAGAAATTCCCTAGGTTTTAGGCTTGAAATCATAGCAGCTGTTTCTGTAGCTCCATAACAGGGTGATAAATTAATTTTTTCTTGAATACATTTTTTTAAAATATTTTTAGATATACTTGCTCCACCAACCCATATTAAATCAAATAAATTGAGCCAATTAACTCCCTCTTTATTTAATAAGAGTCTATATAACTGTGTTGGCACTAGTGAAGTTATTAATATTTTGCGAGACTTACCCTTTATTATTAATGTTTTTTCTAACAGATATTTACTTTCTCTTATCATCTTTGGTGAAATATTAATATATTCGCATTCCCAAATTTTACTTCTCCACAAAGGCATGAATCCACTGATATGAAATAGCGGTAATGTATTAAAGATAATAATATTACTAAGGTCAAAATCTTGCTCCTCTAGCCATTTACCACAGTAATTTGCAGATTGATTTAAGTTTGCTACTGAATGGTAACAATGCTTTGGCACATTTTTACTGCCACTACTATTTATAATTACACCTGGAGATTGTAAATTTATGGGACTTAATCGATAATTAGAAATATAAAAATTACTTTTTAATTGTATTATTTTTTTTTCTTTTAAACATTGAAGAATTAATTCTGAAGATAAGTCATCATTATGTTTAACTGTAATTTCCTTAATTTTATTATTCATAAATTATTCCATATTATTTTAGGATCATTTTTAAAAAGGAAATTATTGGGCATTTGTTTTAAAGCTAAACCAGGTACTTTTGGTGTTGATCCTAATAATTGTAAATATGATAAATGAAATAAAAATCTTTGCCCGACTCCAGTTTCGAAAGAGGAACTAATAGATTTAAGGCTATTTTTATTATTCAATTCTTCTAAAAGTTTTAAAGGATTTTTTTCTTGGGATGGTCTTCGTATTTGCCATCCATGCCAAGAATTAATTAATTGGGGATATTTCAATAATGATTCGTCCAAAGCTACAGGAATCTTATTATTTAATTCATTTAATCCTTCTATATCATCAATTCCAAGCGGTTGTTCAAGCCAGTCTAAATTTTTATTATTACTAAGTATTTCTGCCCACCTCTTTGCACGTCTTCTACTCCAAGACCCATTTGCATCAATTCTTAATTTAATATGACTTTCATTTTGGTTAAGTATTTCCTCTAATATATTTTCTTCAACTTTATTTTCTTTCGTAGCTACTTTCCATTTAATTGTAAAAATTTTTGGTTTAGATTTATGTATTTTTTTTAGTTCTTTTAATTTTTCAAGAATTGAGGAAGAATCTACCAAAATAGCACTTTGATGAATTTCGTTAAATTTATATTTCTCCTTATATTTAATTATTCCTTCAATTTCTCCTAATGCAGAATTAATTCCTGATTGTATACATGGATGAAAATTATATATTTTTTTAATAAGAATATCTTTATTAATATTCTCTGGAATCATATTTAATTGTTTTTCACATAATGTTATGTGCTCATTAAATAAAGGTGTAATTTCTCCAAAACCATCATTATTGCTTTTATTGGAATTTAATTTTACAATCCATCCTTTTTTATAATTAAATTTCCGTTTTGAATTAAAAACAGATTTTGGAAATTCAAAGAAAAATAATTTTTTTTTAAATTTTATCTTCATTTATTAAGTTAAAAAACTATAAATCATTCCTGTTGTTAATCCTATTCCATTCATTGTTTGAATTTTAATAGCGATAAATTTACACTTCTTGAGAGACGCTGGATTATTATGATATTTATTTAAAATCTTTATTAATTTTATTGAATAAGGAAGACTAATAAAATAAAGTAAACATGCTGGCGGTATGAATCCAATTAGTATCGTAAAAAATTGAAATGCATAAATTACCACCACAAACCATGGTATGAGAGAGGCAGATCTTTTTGCTCCTAAAATAACTAAGGGAGAATTTTTTCCGCAGCTTTTATCTTCTTTGATTTGGTGAAAATGTGAACAAAATAGAACTAAAGTAATTGCTAAAGATGGTCCACTGCCTAACATCAATGCCTCTTTCCAGGGAATTTTTAAATAATTATCATTAGGATCTAAAGCAATTAATGCTGCTGAATGAGCTAATGGGCCAAAAGCAATCCAACATAATGGCTCCCCCAAACCATAATAACCTAATCTAAAAGGTGGGCCTTGATACAGGTAACCTAAAATACAACAGCTTACAACTAAGATAAATACATTACTATTGGCAGATCTAGAAATTAAATAAATAATAAATAATCCAAATATTAATGATAAATATGCAGTTATAGATATAAATTTCTTATTCTTTACAAGATTAACTACAGAATGAAATTTAAATTTATCAATACCTGTCTCTGAGTCAAATAAATCATTTGTAAGATTTTCCCAAAAAAGTATCAAAATAGAAGCAAATATAAAAGAAAAAAAATTAATAATACTAATATTTTTGTACAAATAAAGGTTAAATGCTCCTGAAATAATAATAGGTATAATTGCTACTGAATATAAAGGCCATTTTATTGCTTGCATCCATAAATTTTTTCTATCTTCTTTCATCATCAATATCTTTTAAAAGTTATTATTATTATTTAATATAAATGATAAATGCTCTTATATTTCTTGATTAGACGTATGGTTTTGTTATTGCACTAGTTTTATGGATGATAAAATCACTTTTTTAAATTTCTCAGATTATATTTTAAAAAAGATTGAAAAAACTGGTTTGACAAGTGGAATAATTAGTTTTTGTATTGATTTGCCAGTTAGGGATTTAATAGATATTTACTCAATATTTTTAGATAAATATAATTTTTCTATTTTTTGGGAGGAAAATAATAATATTTCATTTGTCGCTCTCGATAAATGTAAAAGTATTAAATTAAAGGGTATTAATAGATTTGAATTAGCTAAAAATTTCAATGATCAAACACTAAAAAATATAATAAATCTAGAAAGTCAAAATAAATTTTGTTCCCTTGGGAAAATATTTTATTTTTTTACTTTTAAAGAATATTTAAATAATTATAAAATTACTAATGATTTTTATATTTTAGAGGGGGTCTTACCAAAGTTTTTAATTATTAATGATGGTAAAAATATAGTAATTAGAATGAATATAGAAATTGATCCAAGAGAATCTACTAGAGATTATCTTTATGAATTATGGGTTATTAGAGAGAAAATAATTTCTTTAAAAAGTCAAAATTATAATTATGTAAATGGAAATATATCAATAGATGAATTTTATAAATCTTTTAATAAATCCTACCCATTATTAAATAAACAAATAACTGAAGCTATTAGGCTGATAAATAATGATTATATTGAGAAATTAGTATTAGGATCTAGATTAATATTTCAACTGAAGAATAAATTAAATATTATTCAAATCTTAAATAAATTAAGGTTAAACCAACCTAATGCCTGTAGATATCTTTGGAAAAGAAATAAGGAAAATATGATTTTTGGTGCATCTCCCGAAAAATTATTCTCATATGAGCAAAAAGTTTTAAAACTAGAGGCGATTGCTGGAACTGAAAGAATTGGATCGGATATGAATACTTTTATAAGAAGTGATAAGAATTTAAGAGAACATAATTTTGTAATAAATTATTTAATTGAAAATTTGAAATTTTTAGATATTAGAAACTATAAGAAAGAGAAATTAAAGATTAAAGAATTCGGCAACATAGCTCATCTATTTACCTTACTAAGGGCAGAGGTTGATGAACTATGCCCTTTCACATTACTTGAAAAGTTACATCCTTCTCCGGCAGTTTGCGGTTTCCCTAAAGAAAAAGCTTTAGAGTGTATAGATAGTTTTGAAAATTTTGAAAGAGGAAATTATGCTTCTCCCTTTGGTTGGGTTGATGTAGAAGGTAATGCTGATTTTAGAGTTGCTTTAAGAGGCGCTAGGATAATTAAGAGCGATATAGAATTTATTGCTGGATCAGGTTTAGTAAAAGGATCAATTTGCGAAAAAGAAATTGATGAAATTAAACTTAAACTTGCCTCTTTAGTAAATCAAATTTTTGATAACAATTTAATTTATGAGATTGAGTAATTTCTCAATTACCTCCTCTGAAATATTTTTATTAGATAATTTTTCAATTTCTCTTAGACCTGTTGGACTTGTGACATTAATTTCACTAAGCATTCCATTAATAACATCAATTCCTACAAAAAATAATCCTTCTTCTTGTAAGTGTTGAGATAATTCAAGACATATTTTTTTTTCTGCATTACTTAGGGTAGTCTGTTCAGCTTTTCCACCCATTGCTAAATTACTTCTAAAATCTCCTTCATTGGGGATTCGATTTATTGCTCCCAATGGTTGGCCATCTACAATGATTATTCTTTTATCTCCATCTTGAACTTCAGGAATAAACTTTTGCATCATAACTGGAAGTTGTTCTTGTGATGTAATTAGTTCAATGATTGCTTTAGAACCAGGAGAATTTTTATTCAATCTAATTACTCCCTGTCCTCCTTTTCCACCTAATGGTTTAATAACAACTTCTTCGTTAGCTTGTGCAAAATTAATTAAATCATTGACTTTACTAGCCACAATGGTTGGAGCCATAAGATGGCTATATCTTAATGCTCCTAATTTTTCATTCCATGCTCTTAGAGATGATGGTTTATTGACAACTTTGACACCTTTCCTCTCAGCCACTTCAAGAAGATGTGTCGCGTATAGATATCCTTCATCAACAGGAGGATCTTTTCTCATCCAAATACAACTAAATTTTGCGAGTGGAATGCATTTATTATTTTTTAATTGAATCCAAGGAATTGGTACTATTTTTATACAAGATGCCCAAACTTCATCTCCTCTGGCCTCAAGATCTTGTGGAGTACAAATCCAAACGTCAACATTTTTTTTGTGGGTTGCCTGCATTAATGCAGCAGATGAATCTTTTTCTGGGTTAATATTCTTTATCGGATCGACTACAAAAAGAAATTTCATATGAATTATTCAATTAGTGAGTCCAATTTATTCTCTTCCTCCAGTGAATAGAGATCATCACAGCCTCCAATACTGTTATTATTTATAAATATTTGAGGAAGTGACCTTTTACCATTAGCTCTCTCTATCATTTTTTCTCTAGCTGATTCATCTCCATCAATTTTATATTCTATAAAGTCTATATTCTTTTTATTAAGTAAAGATTTAGCACGAATACAAAATGGACAGTATTGCCATGTATAGATTTCAACTTTTTTCATTTTTTTTTAAATATTATTTACTTTATACTATTAAATAAAAGTGCTTGTTAGATTATAAATAAGAAAATTATCTATTTTGTTAGATCTTACAGAATTCAGAAAAGACCTTTCCACATGTAAAGAGCGCCTGAGCAAAGCTCAGGAGTATCTTTGACATACCTAAACTAAAAGCACAAAAGATAGATTTAGAACAACAAGCTGCTGTTCCGGGATTTTGGGAAAACCAAGAAAAAGCAAAAATATTAATGAGAAATCTCGATGATGTTAAAGAACAACTAAATTTATTAGATAAATGGCAAACTTTGATTTCTGACGCAACTGCTTCTCTAGATCTTTTCGCATTAGATCCAGAGGAAGACTTGATAAAAGAATCTCAGATAGGTTTAGATATACTTAAAGAAAACTTAGATAGGTGGGAACTTCAGAGATTACTTAGTGGAGAATATGATAAAGGTAATGCAGTTATTTCAATTAATGCAGGTGCTGGCGGTACTGATGCTCAAGATTGGGTTGAGATTTTATTTAGGATGTATTCTCGATGGTCAGATGCTCACTCTATGAAATTAACTATTAATGATTTGTCAGAGGGCGAGGAAGCTGGGTTTAAAAGCATAACTTTTGAAATCGAAGGTAAATATGCTTATGGATATTTAAAAAATGAAAAAGGAACCCATCGATTAGTAAGGATCTCTCCATTTAATGCTAATGGTAAAAGACAAACTAGTTTTGCTGGCATTGAGGTTATGCCAAAATTAGATGAAGATATCTGCTTAGAGATTCCAGAAAAAGATATAGAAATAAATACAAGTAGATCAGGAGGGGCTGGAGGGCAAAATGTTAATAAGGTGGAAACTGCTGTGAGAATTACTCATTTACCGACAGGGATATCTGTTCGTTGCACACAGGAAAGATCACAGTTGCAAAATAAAGAGAAGGCAATGCTTCTTCTTAAATCAAAGTTACTAATTATTGCTAGAGAACAGAGAGCAGAGGAAGTAGCAGATATAAAGGGAGATATTGTTGAAGCTGCCTGGGGTAATCAAATTAGAAATTATGTTTTTAATCCCTATCAATTAGTCAAAGATCTTAGAACTAACCAAGAGAGTACAGATGTTGAAGGTTTTTTAAATGGGGATATAGATAACTTTATATATGGGTTATTGCGTTTAAATGTTTCTTAAGGGAAAATATAAAAATTATGATTAAAAACGAGAATCCGCAAAAGAAGTTGCCGCATCCAAGTTTCATCAAATTAGCTATGAGAAATATGGTTAGAAAAGGCTCTAAAAGTTTGGTTCATTTTAGTGTTACTTTTTTAATGTTATTTGGAATTTTAATTCTATTGGCAATTCTAAGTAAACCAAATATTCCCATTTAAGAAATATGATTAATCAAAACAATTCTATGGAATACATTGAATTGGTATTTAAAAACTCATATAGAATATTGCCAAATAAGCTTAATGTGAATGGTATAAAAAATTATATTTTTGAACATGACTTTTGGGAAAATACTCTTTTGAGGTGGATTAATATTTTAATGAATGAATTTAAGGAATTTTTACCAGATTATTTACTAAATAAAAAATCTGCTTCAATAAGTTTGGAAATCGTTGATAATCTAAAAATATCCGATTTAAACCAAATTTGGCTAAATAAATCTGGTCCTACTGATGTTCTTTCTTTTCCAATTCTTTCCAAAGATGACTCAGTAAATTATCTTACTTTTATAGAATTCGGAGATATTTTTATATCTTTGGAAATGGCATTAAAACAATCAATTGAATATAATAACTCTGTGGAACAAGAGATGATATGGTTAGCTAGTCATGGTTTTTTACATTTATTAGGATGGGATCACCAAGATCCAACTCAATTAGAGAAAATGCTAAAAATGCAAGAATATTTGATTTCAAAATTAAATATTGAATAGATAGATTATGATTAATCAAAATAATATAAGAAGAGAAAAAAGAGAGTCTTTTCAAACTTCAAGAGATATTTTTGCTAGTTTTAAATTTGCTATTGATGGATTAATTTATTGTTTTAGGACTACGAGGAATTTTAGGATACAAATCTCATTTGGAGTATTAATAATAATTACTTCTTTATTTTTTAAATGTAGTCTGAATGAATATATGATAATAATATCTACAATTTTTTCTGTTTTAATACTTGAGTTATTAAATACTTCAATTGAATCTATCGTAGATTTGAATGTTAAAAAAAATTTTAATAAACTTGCTAAGATTTCTAAAGATTGTTCAGCTGCATCTGTTTTATTAGCATCTTTAAATTCAATTTTTGTTGCTGCATTCATATTCTTTCCTAAAATTAAATTGATTCTTTTCAATTAACATAAAATGTTTTTAGTAATTGATAATTATGATAGTTTTACATACAATCTTGTTCAGTATTTAGGAGAACTATCTTCAGAATATTCTATTACTAAGAATATTTTAGTAAAAAGAAATGACAAAATTAATTTGGATGATATTTTAAAGCTTAAACCTAAAGGCATTCTTTTATCCCCAGGTCCTGGTAATCCAGATCAATCTGGTATTTGTATCCCAATCTTAAAAGAGATTTCAAAGGATATTCCAACTTTAGGCGTTTGCCTTGGTCATCAAGCATTAGCTCAAGCTTATGGGGGGAAAGTTATTATTGGAAAAGAATTAATGCATGGTAAGACTTCTAATATTTTCCATAATAGTAATGGTTTGTTCAAGAATATACAAAATCCATTTCTTGCTACTAGATATCATAGCTTGATAGTTGATAATCTTACATTACCTAATTGTTTTGAAGTAACAGCTTATTTGGATGATCAAACTATTATGGGAATTTGTCATAAAGAATATAATCATATTCAAGGTATTCAATTTCATCCTGAGAGTGTATTAACAGAATTTGGTCATAAAATAATCTCTAATTTTCTTAAAATGGCTCAAGAGATGTAAAATTTATAGATATACAGGATATCAATTTTGAAACTCAAAAGATTATTATTTTTAATATTATTTTTATTAGTTCCATCTAATGTAAATGCTGAAGAGTTAATATTAAAAAGTTTTGGTCATAGTCAATTTTTAATAAAAGGTGAGGGTAAATCTATACTGATTAATCCATTCAAAGCTGTTGGTTGCGCTAGTCAATTTAAAGAGTCTCAAAATTTTGAAAAAGATTTAATATTGGCAAGCTCAAGATTAGCTGATGAAGGTTATAATCCAAACAATGATTTAATGTTTGTTGAACCAGGTACTTATGAATATAATGATTTAATTTTTAATGGTATATCAATAGCTCATGATCGTTTAAATGGACGAAGATACGGTAAAGCAACTGTATGGGCTTGGAATCAAAGTGATTTTAAGATTGTCCATATGGGTGGTGCTGCAGGTGATATAACTTTTGAAGACCAAATCATAATTAATAGACCTGATATTTTATTTATTTCTATTGGAGGAGGTGTTAAATCATATACGGGCGAGGAGGCCCTCAATATCATAGAAATATTAAACCCTAAAATAATTGTACCTGTTCACTTTTTAACTACTAAAGAAAATATTGCTGATTGTGATCTTTCTAATGAAGATGAATTTTTGGAAAATGTTTCCCAATATACAGTCAAATATATTGGAAAAGAATTGAAATTAAATTCAACAAAATATAAAGATAAAATTATTTATTTTTTTAGAAATTAATTTATGGTTGATCTAATTTATTATAAATTTTCCAAAAGATTTTCATTTGTTCAATAACGCCTATACTAACTCTGACTGATTTATCAATATCTTTTTTGTTTTGCATATTTCTAATTAAAATTCCATTTTCTTTCATTCCTTTCTCTAAAACTTGGGGTGTTTGATTAGGCCAAATTAAAAAATAATTTCCTCCATTGAAATTTTTCCTAATATTAAGTGATTCAAATTTTCCCTTTATCCAATTTCTTGCTTCTTTTACTTTTGAAACATAATTATCAATATATTCTTGATCATCTAAGGCAGCATTAGCTGCTGTAACTGCGAAATTATTTACATCATATGGACCAGTTACTTTATTAATTTGTTTCATGATTTGCTCATTACTAAAAGCAAAACCGACTCTTAAACCGGCTAATCCTGCAGTTTTAGATAGTGAGTGAATAATAACTATATTTTTTGTCTTTTTAAAGTCAATTATTGGGAGCAGACTGTCTCCATAAAACTTTTCATATAGTTCATCTATTACAATTAATGATTTTTTATTTTTATTCGCAATTTCTATAATCTTTTCAGCACTTATTACTGTTCCTGTTGGGTTGTTTGGATTACAGATAAAGATTAACTTTGGATTATATAGTCTAATTTTTTCGTAAAATTTTTCTAATGGAAATGTAAAATTATTGCCATTATATGAACAAGATTTTATTATCATTCCATTCATTTCTGCACAAGGGAAATAGTATCCAAATGTTGGATTAGTAGTTAAAAATACTTTATTTTTTTCGCCAAAGGCTTTACAAATTGCATTAATAGCGGCATCAGCACCATTAAAGATACCAATTTCATTGATATCAAAATTTCTATTTTTATGATATTCAAGACAAACTTTATTTTTTAATAAATTATATTCTGGATATATAGAGATTTCATTTATTTTTATATTCTTTATTGCATTATAAACTTTTTGACTTGGCCCAATAGTATTTTCATTAAAATCTAATCTTAACAAGTTTCTTCTATTCTCCAATGGAGCAGAATAAGATTTCAGACTTTTTATGTATTCATTTGGTTCAGGGATTGAATTATTAAATTGATTTAATTTTGACATTACATCCTTTCTAAAGTTTCTATTCCAAGAAGATTAAGACTTAATCTTAAAGTTTTTTCAGTTAGAGAACAAAGAGCTAATCTTGAATTTCTAATATTTTTATCTGCTTTAAGAATGGGTAATTGATCATAAAATCTATTAAATATTTGAGATAGTTCAAATAAATAATTACATAGTCTATTTGGCATTAAATCATTTTCAAGCGAAACTATGATCTCATCGTATTTTAATAACTTTTTAAGAAGTTTCCATTCATATAAATTCTCAAAAATAATATTGTCAGTACTAAAATTATCTTCTTTAAAATCATTTTTTCTGTTTATTCCCGCAATTCTGACAAGTGTATATAGAAGATATGGAGCGGTATTACCATTTAATGCAAGCATTTTATCAAAGCTAAATTGATAATTTGTTATTCTATTTTGACTTAGATCTGCATATTTGACTGCTCCAATCCCTATTGCCTTAGATGTTTTATCTATAAAGTTATTATCTTCATCTCTTTTCTCAGACTTTATCCTTAGCATTAAATCAGTCCTGGCTCTGTTTATAGACTCTTTCAATAAATCTTTTAATCGAATGGTTTTTCCTTCTCTAGTTTTAAGTTTTTTGCCATCACTACCCTGAACTAATCCAAATGGAACATGTATTGCTTCACAATTCTCTGGAATCCATTTAGCCTTATGAGCCACCTGGAAAACACCATAAAAATGATTAGATTGCCCTTG
>CACNYU010000007.1 GCA_902624785.1 uncultured Prochlorococcus sp. | reverse complement strand
TTCATCCTTAACACCACAAATGAATAAACCATGAGGGATTTTTCTTAACAAGATTTTTTTAGCATCTAGATTTAATGTCATAATGTATTTTAGTGTTATTTTTATTTTAACTAGTTTTGCTTTTTTAATAAAATATTTATATGAAAATACTTTATCCTGGAACTTTTGATCCTCTTACAAATGGACATTTAGATCTAATAGAAAGAGCAGAAATGATCTTTGGTGAAGTTATAGTTGGTGTATTAGAAAATACCACAAAAAAACCTACTTTTACACTTGAGAAGAGGATTAATCAAATTAAAAATTCTGTCATTAAATTAAGAAACGTAGAAGTTATATCATTTCATGGTCTTACTGTTGATTGTGCAAAAAAAGTAAAAGCGAATCTCATACTCAGAGGATTGAGAGCTATGAGTGATTTTGAGTATGAACTCCAAATATCTCATACAAATAGATCACTTAATAGAGAAATTGAAACGATATTTTTGTCAACAGATACTAATTTTAGTTTTTTGAGTAGTTCATTAGTAAAGGAGGTAGCAAAATTTAATGGTGAAATAAAACATATGGTTCCCCCTATTGTGGAGAAAGATCTTAAGAAGTTTTATAAATAAATTTATTTACATTCCTCTATTTCATACAAATCATTGAGTAAATTTAGAATTTTATTTTTATCAATTATACTAGAGTTTTGAATAATACTTATTGAATAAATCTTATCTCTTTTATACAAATAACCTGACAAGGAAAACACATTTGATAATGTACCAGTTTTTCCAAAAAATTTCCTATTTACTTTACTATTTAAAAAAGAATTTGCTAAAGTCCCCCTCATTCCTATAATCGATAATGTAGAGGCATAAAACTCATAATTATTATTAAATTTCATTTTATGCAAAAAGGAAGCAATTAAATTAGTTGTAACTTTATTATTTCTAGATAAACCACTAGCATCAGATATATATAAATCTTTTATAGGTAAACCTCTATTTTTTAGCCAAAAATATAGTTTTTGATATGAATTATCGTTCCAAGTATCAGAAGCATTTTTAAACAGAGATTCTGAAGTAAAATTATGACTTTCAGCATTTGCTAAAGTTACTAGGGATAAAATTGGATTTGAATTAATACTTTTAATTAATACTTTTTTCTTCTTTAAATCATTGGGAAATTCTTTAATGAATATATTAATTTCAGAATTAGGAAACTTTGCTAAAAGATACCTATAAATATAATCTTTTAATTTTTGTATATTCATATATCCAGAAGAATTACTATTTATTGCTAATTTTGTAATTGGTGATCCATATTTATATAATTTATCTTGACCTGTCCACCCTTCAGGCCAATATAAATCTCTGTTAACCTCAAATAAAGTTATATTGATAATTTTATTGAACTTTATATTATTTATTAAAGTTTGAATATCATTAAGTGTTAAATCTGGATCTCCGCTACCCTCGATAAAATAATTATTTTTATTATCCTTATAAAGTTCTGTTTTTAATGAATAAAAATTATTATATTTACTAATAACATAACCTGTAGATAATAACTTTATATTTGAGGCAGGTAACCTTGCAATTTTTGAGTTATATTCACTAATAATATTTCCTTCATTATCAATCAATGTAAAGCTAATTGTTTTATCAAGATATTTATTTTTTAAAAGATCATAATTTTTGCAAATTTTTTTATTCAAAAAAAATATTGGTGAATTAAAATATAAGTTTTCTAGAAATCTTTTATTTCTAAAATTGTTTAAATACTTTAGGCAGAAAGGAATTAATAGTAAAAATATAAAAAAATATACAGTTGATTTATATTTTTTTAAAAGCATTAATTAAAGATTTATAAAAATAGTTTCATTATCAGGTTTAGAATCAAAATCTTTTACAAAATAATACTTATTATCTTTTTCTTTAAAAAGAGCCCAATTATTTGGAAAAATGTGCATTAAGGCTCCATTATTTAATGGTTGAATAAAATAAATATTTGTCCATGTTTTTACAAAGTTTTTTCTTCTCTCTCTAATAACAGTTCCTATTCCAATATTTGCATCTTCAAATTTAGGATTAATCGAAATATGTTTGCCTAAAAAATTTTCGCACATTGGTTCAAAGGAATCAAAATCATATGGCTGGGGAAGCATTGAAATTAAAATTGAATTACTTTCTAAAATATGTGGAGATTTTGTAAATGAATTAAAAGTAAATATTTTATCTTTAATTTCCTTATAGTCTCGTTGGGCTAAAGCAACAGCTCCAGGATCAGAATAAGTAAGATATACTTCATTATTATTCGCTAATAAATTAAATAATTTGAAAGAAATTCTATTAAATTTAATTCCCTCAAATTTAAATTCTACAATTAATCTTGATTTATCAGAATCCAAACTACTTAATACGGATTTTTCCATATCATTGATAGCTTTATTTAGATCATTAGGTAAAACAAACATCTATTAAAATTTATCAATACACTTTAAAAGGTAATTATGAAATTTATCTATCTGATCTATTGAATTATTTTCACTAAAACTTAATCTTATATTTGAAAAAAGTTTATCATTTTCTAAATTTAATTTAGTTAATACTTTACTAGGATTTTTATTATGACTGGAACATGAACTACCACTACTTATTGAAATATTATTACTAGACATAAAATTAATAACTTTGTAAGCCTTAATCGGTAAAAGATTTTTATTTAATAAAATAAATGATAAATGATTTGGTAATCGATTTTCTATACATCCAGTAATTTCTACATATTTATTATCTTTAATTAAATTTAAAAGATAATCTTTTAAAAAAATTATTTTATTATTTTTAAATACAGCTGAATAATTTGAAAAAGTAATTAAACCATTAATATTTTGTAAAGCTTGATACATTCCGCATATCAAAGGGAGAGGTTGTGTTCCTTGCCTTATTGAATATTCATGCGTCAGGGAAATATCAGAATTCCTTAAAAATGAACGTGATTTATAATTTGTAAATAGTATTCCAACACCTTTGGGCCCTCCAAATTTATGAGCTGATAAGCTAAGTAAATCACAATTTAATTCTTGCCAATTAAAAATGCCATTACTAATTATTTGAGTCGCATCTACATGGAATAATATATTATTTTCTCTACATCTTTTTCCTATTAATTGAATAGGTTGCAATGATCCTATTTCACTTTGGCCCCATATTATTGATATCAATTTTGTTTTAGGATTTAAATAATCTTCTAATTTATTTATATTTACAATTCCTTTATTATCAACTTCCCATTCAATTATTTTCCATCCCCTTTTTCTTAAAATATTTGATGAAATTACAGTTGCTTGATGTTCAACTTCAGAGATAACAATATTCTCAGGTTTAAAATTATCTGATAATTTATTGAAAACAATGGAAATAGATTCTGATGATCCTGAAGTAAAAATAATATCATCTGGACTTGCATTAAAAATCAAGGCAATATTATTTCTAATAGTTTCTAATTCTATCGAACAAGTAATACCAAATTTATAAGTAGCAGAAACATTACCCCAGTAATTCAAATTTGCAGAATTTATTTTTTTTAAGACATCTCGAGATAAAGGTGAGGTAGATGCATGATCAAAATAGATAAAGTCGTCTTTCATCTATTTATGTAAGAGTAAAAGAACCTTCAAAAACCTTATTAGCAATACCTGTCATTAAAACTTCATCATTTGTGTTATTCCATTCAATACATAGTTCTCCTCCAGGTAAGATAATTGAAGTTTTTTCTTCACATTTAGAAAGCTTCCTCGCCGCAACATGTATAGCACAAGCACCTGTTCCGCATGCAAGAGTAGATCCTGCACCTCTTTCCCATACTTTAACAATAATTTTTTTACTATTTATAATTTGACAAAAATGTACATTAGTTTTTTCAGGAAATAAATTATTATTTTCAAATACCGGTCCAAGTTCTTTATGCGATATCAAGGCAAGATCATCTACAAAGAAAATTAAATGCGGGTTACCCATACCAACCGTATAACCTTGCTCCTTAAAGTTTTTATAATTAAATTTATCTGTAAGTAATTCATTATTATTTTTATTTATAGTGGTGGGAATTAATTTATTTTCAAAAATAGGTTTTCCCATTCTTACTGTAATTTTGCCTGAATTATATTTTGCAACTTTTAAACCAGCTTTTGTTTCGATTTTATATTCAAATTTATCAATTAGAGAATTTTCTTGATTATTCAAATATTCAATCATGCATCGAATTCCATTCCCACACATTTCAGCTTCAGATCCGTCTGAATTAAAAATAATCATTCTTGAATCATTATTATAGTCGGGATTTAGAATAAAAATTATGCCATCAGCACCAATTCCATAATTCCTGTCACACAATCTTCTAATATTAAAAATATTGTTAGATATAAGCCGGTTGTATGAATCATTATTTCTGGAATCTATAATTATAAAGTCATTGCCATTCCCTTCATATTTATAAAATTCGAACTTATTCATAATTTAATTACTATTATCTCAATTTTAATAAAAAAAAAGTTATTAACATTTTAATCCCTTATGTAGAATAATAACTAAATTACTTTAATTGATAAACTAGTGGATAATTTAATTAATTCTAATTTAACCTTTAAGAAATTGTATGAACCTAATCTCATAGAAAATAAATGGCAAACTAAATGGTCAAAAGATAATTTATATAAAACTAATGATAGTGAAAATAAAGAAAAGTTTTACGCTTTATCAATGTTCCCTTATCCATCTGGAAATTTACATATGGGCCATGTAAGGAATTATGTAATAACAGATGTAATAGCTCGTTATCAAAAATTAAAAGGAAAGGATGTTTTACATCCTATGGGTTGGGATGCTTTTGGACTACCTGCAGAAAATGCTGCAATTGAAAGAGGAATAAATCCTGAATTATGGACAAAAGATAATATTTCACATATGAAATCTCAACTTAAAGTTTTAGGCCTTTCTGTTGATTGGGAAAAAGAATTTGCTACATGCAATGAAGATTATTATAAATGGACGCAATTTTTATTTTTAGAATTATTTAAATCAGGACTAGTTTATAAAAAAAAATCTGAGGTGAATTGGGATCCAATAGATAAAACTGTTTTAGCAAATGAACAAGTTGACTCTGAAGGGAAATCATGGAGATCGGGTGCAATTGTAGAAAAAAAACTCTTAAATCAATGGTATTTAAAAATTACCAATTATGCAGACGAACTTTTAGATGATCTTAAGAATCTTAAGGGATGGCCTGAAAGAGTTAGGATAATGCAAGAAAACTGGATAGGGAGGTCGATTGGAGCAACTATTAAATTTAAGCTTAAAAATAATGATGAGTTAAAACTAAATGTTTTTACAACAAGGATAGATACATTATTTGGAGTTACTTACATAGCAATTTCACCAAATCACCAAGTTACTAGTATTATTAGTAATCAAAAAATAAAAGATAAAATTAGTAATCTAAAAGAAATATTTAATAACTATGATCAAGAAAAAGAAAAAATAGGATTTAATACTGGATTAAAGGCTTTAAATCCCATTAATAATGAGGAAATCCCAATATGGGTTGCAAGTTATGTTTTAGACGATTATGGAACAGGAGCGGTAATGGGGGTCCCTGCTCATGATCAAAGAGATTTTGAGTTCTCTCAAAAATATAAAATAAATATAAGAAAAGTTATTAGTAAAGATATCAAAGATTTAAATGTTAATGAAACAAATGCTTTTGAGGAAGATGGAATTTTAATAAATTCAGATAATTATGATGGAATTTCAAATTTTGAAGCTAAAAAGAAATTCTTAGATATTGCAAAAAATAATGGATGGGGAGAAGAAAAAATTCAATATAAATTAAGAGACTGGTTAATTTCGAGACAAAGATATTGGGGATGTCCCATACCAATTATTAACTGCTCAAAATGTGGACCAATTCCAGTAGAGACGCAGGATCTGCCAGTTAAGTTACCAAAAGATTTAGTGATCGATTCAAATAAAATAAATTTCTTAAATAAATCAAATAAATGGCAAAATATAAAATGTCCAAGGTGTGGTTCTGAATCAAAAAGAGAATCAGACACTATGGATACATTTATGTGCTCGTCATGGTATTTCTTGAGATATCCATGCACAGAGTTAAATGATAAACCATTTATTAAAGAAACGATTAATAAGTGGCTTCCAGTTGACCAATATGTTGGGGGAGTAGAGCATGCAATTTTGCACCTGCTCTATGCTCGCTTTTTAACTAAAGCATTGAAAGATAACAATTTATTTGATATTAATGAACCTTTTAAAAAACTTCTAACACAAGGCATGGTTCAATCTCCAGCATATAAAAATAAAAATACTGGAAAGTATATTCCATTAAATAAAATAAAAGATATTAATAATCCTATTGATCCTGAAGACAATTCAAAATTAGAAATTTTATTTGAAAAAATGTCAAAATCAAAATATAATGGTATCGATCCTGAGACTGTTATTAAGAGATATGGTGCAGATACTGCCAGGATGTTTATTTTATTCAAAGCTCCCCCAGAAAAGGATTTGGAATGGGGAGATTCTGATGTTGAAGGGCAGTTTAGATTTCTTTCAAGAGTTTGGAAATTATACTATGAATATTCAAATGAGTTATGTTCAGAAAAAGAAAATCTAAAACAAGAACTCTATGAAAAAAATATACTACGTTCAATGAATTTAGCTATTAAAGAGATATCAAATGATATTGAGAACAATCAATTTAATACTGCTATTTCAGAATTAATGAAATTTTGCAATGCAATTAATCAAGATTTTAAAAATATAAGTTCAAATTTAAAAAAAATAATACTACAAAATTTCTGTATTTTGCTTGCACCATTTTCTCCTCATATATCTGAAGAACTATGGCATTTATTAGGCTCAAATGAGTCAGTTCACCTACAGAATTGGCCTGAATATGACCCAAAAGCATTAATTCTCAATAGTTATGAATTAGTAATTCAAATAAATGGAAAAGTAAGAGATAAAATAAACATATCTGCAGATGCTTCAGAAGATATTCTCAAGAAAAAAAGCTTAGAAAGGCCTACTATTAGTAAGTGGATCAATAATAAAGAAATTAAAAAGGTTATTATCGTGAAAGGTAAGATTATAAATATAGTAGTTTAATTATAATTTTCTAATTTTCAATGAATCTGGAATAGACCAGTCACCTTCAGATTTATAATTCTTATTATTGAAACACATTTGTCTTAATATTAAAAAAATAGTTTCTGGATCAGATTTCTCTATACTTTTATCTATTTTATCAATGGTTAAAACTTCATTTTGTTCAAATAATAATTTTATTTCACGTTGAATCAAAATTATATCTGCAGCTGCCTTTTTACCCGCCTCCACTCCCGGTTGATCATATGCATTAATATCGACTAACTCTGCATAAAAAGAAACTGCTCTTTCAAATAAAGCGATTATTGCTCCTAATGTAAAAGTATTAAATTCACTTAATGTTATGGTTACACTTTGTCTTCCTTCTTTTGATAGAGCAGATCGCGTACCTTGTAAAAAACCAGATAGATATGACTTAGGGTCTTCTAAATCAAAGTTATTGAGGTCATGTGGCATATCTAATGATTCAATAAATGTACAGAAGAAATTATCCAAACCATCTCGTAATTGTTGCACATATGCATGTTGATCAGTCGAACCTTTATTTCCAAAAACTGAAATACCTTGGTGTACTATATTTCCTAACCTATCCTGTTTCTTTCCTAGAGATTCCATCACTAATTGTTGAAGATATTTACTAAAGACCTGTAACCTATCTCTATATGGAAGAACTACCATATCCCTTTTCCCAAAACCTTCTCCACTGAAATACCATGAAGCGGCTAATAGAGCTGCAGGATTGTTTTTTATTTTTTTTGACCTAGAGATTTCATCCATTTTTGCTGCTCCTTTAAGGAAATCCTCAATATTTTCATTTATTAAAATTAAGGGTAGAAGTCCTACAGAACTTGTAATGCTGGTTCTACCACCTACCCAATCAGGAAGATCAAAAATTCTTAACCAATTCTCTTCAGAAGCTCTTTTATATAATTTACTTTCCCCCATAGTGATTGCTATCGCTTGAGAAGACCAATTTATACCCTCTTGCTCAACATTCTTTCTAATAATATCCATAGCTATTCTCGGCTCAGGAGTACCTCCTGATTTACTGACAATTACAAATAAAGTGCTTGATAAGCGGTTATTTATTTCTATTAATTTTTCTTTTATTAAAAATGGATCAATATTGTCAATAAAGGAAAAGTTTAAACCCACAGAATTCTTCTTCAGTGAATCAACAATTAATAATGGACCTAAGCCACTACCACCAATACCTATCCATAATACATCTGTATATTTTTGAAATTTGCTATTAAGAATATTTCCTTCTAATATTTCTTTTCCAAATTCTTTAATATTAGATATTTCGTTATCAATTTTATCTCTAATAATATTACTTGGAGCAATAGATGAATTTCTTAACCAGTAGTGACCAACCTGTCTATTTTCATCAATATTAGCAATTGCACCATTTTCAAGATCATCTAAAGCATTGAAAACTTTTACAAATTTTTTATTAATATCTTCAAAATCTTCTTCAATAAAATTAATTTTGCTTATATCTATCCAAATATTTAATTCATTATTAAACCATAGATAGTTAGAAAACTTTTTCCAATTATTTAAATTATGTTTATTCAAATCTTTAGATGTACTGTTATTTATTTTAATTATTATATCTACTTTGAGATATTTAAAAATAGAAATTTTATAATTTAATATTAATCTTAAAATTAAATTGTTTTAGTTTTCGCATATCTAAAAAAATTAATTTTTTATATGATTTTATGATTTATTATTTTTATTAATAAAATAAATTAAATTGGAAAGTTTTGAAAATCATTTAATTTCGCCAGATTTAAAAAAATTTAATAAATTTGATCCAAAATTAAATATTGCTGTTCTAGCTTCAGGTGAAGGTACAAATTTTCAGGTTTTGATTGATTTATACAAGAATAAAAAATTAGATATTAATATAAAATTATTAATTACAAATAAAGAGAATGCTGGCTGTATTAAGAGGGCAATAAAATCTGATATTCCATATTTTCTTGCTTTAGAAAATAATTATCAAAATAAAGACAAATTTGAAGCTGATATAATAAGAAAGATTAAGCAATCTAATGTTGAACTAGTTGTCATGGCAGGGTGGATGAAAATAGCTTCAGAAAGTTTTGTAAATACTTTTAAAGATAGAATTATTAATATACATCCTTCACTTTTGCCATCATTTAAAGGTAAAAATCCTATTCAAGATGCATTAAAAAATAAAGTGCTAATAACAGGTTGTTCAGTACATTTCGTGGATAAAGAGGTTGATAATGGCAAATTAATTATACAAGGGGCATTATCAGTCAAAACAGATGATAATTTAACTACTCTTACCAATAAAATCCACGATATAGAACATAAGATTCTGCCCTTCGCTGTATCTGAGGCAGGATTCACAGTTAGAAATAAATTAAGGATAAAAAGTAGTTAAATCTAAACCCTCACTCAATTTAAGACCTGAGATTATATTTAAATTTTGAATGGCTTGCCCGGCTTGGCCTTTTAAAAGATTATCGATCGTAGAGAGTAATATTATTTTGCCACTTCGATTATCAACATTTACTGATATGTATATATCGTTTGTGTTTTTAGCCCATTTACTGGAGGGATAGGTTCCAACGGGTAATACTTTTACGTTTGAACAATTCCTATAGTAATTTTCTAGTAAAATTTTACAATCATCAGCTGTTAATCCAGGGTCTTTTAGTCTTCCATAAATTGTTGAAAACATACCTCTTACAATGGGAATTAAATGTGGAGTAAATATTAACTGAATATTTAGACCAGAGACATGATTAAGAATTTGTTCTATTTCAGAAGTATGTCTGTGAGTTAATAGGCCATATGCTGAGATACCTTCACCTGCTTCAGAATATAGTAAATGTTCTTTAGGAGTTCTCCCTCCTCCAGATATTCCACTCTTTGAATCAATAATAATACCTTCACTTTCTATTAATCCTTGTAGCATAAAGGGAATAAGAGGTATTAATGCTGAAGTCGGATAACATCCAGGACAAGCAATTATTCTTGATTTTTTAATTTCTTTTTGATTAAATTCTGGTATTCCATACGCAGACTCAAGACATAATTCATAATCATTTCTATCGTAAATTTCAGCATCTTTATAATAGATTTCTTTCCATTTATCTAATGATTTATATCTATAGTCTGCAGATAGATCAATAACTTTTATCCCGCTTTTAATCAAATTAGGCGTAATTGTCGATGACAAACCACTAGGAAGAGATAATATTGCTACGTCCGAACTTTCTAAAATACGTTGGGAAGAATATTTTTCAATAGTAAGATCATTTTCAATATTAATAAAAGGAAACATATTATTCCATTTTGAGCCAGAAGATTTATTTCCACTTAAAAAGGTGATTTTAAAATTCTTATTTTTTCTTAATAGATTTACTAACTGTATACCTCCGTAACCTGTAGCACCAACTATTGCAACATTCATTTCTCTTAACCGGCAAGTGTGATATAGGATTATATAGTATTGAAATTGTTTATTACAATAACAATTTCTCTATTATGTAATTTATAATGGAAGAAACAAGTACAAGATCTAATAATCAAGAAATTTCTGAAAAGAAAGAAAACATTGATATAAAATTTGACCCAATTAGTGATGCTTTAGCTGCGATAAGAAATGGTGAATGTGTAATTGTTGTCGATGATGAGGGGAGAGAAAATGAAGGTGACTTGATATGTGCTGCACAGTTTGCAACTCCTCAACAAATAAATTTTATGGCTGTGGAGGGGAGAGGTTTAATTTGTTTAGCAATGCAAGGAGATAAATTAGATGATTTAGATTTACCATTAATGGTTGATAGAAATACCGATTCTAATCAAACTGCTTTTACTGTCTCTATTGACGCAGGACCCGAATTTAATGTAAGCACTGGAATATCAGCTGAGGATAGAGCAAAAACAATTCAAGTTGCAATAAATCCTAATACATCACCTGAAGATCTAAGAAGACCAGGACATATATTTCCATTAAGAGCAAAAAAAGGGGGCGTTTTAAAAAGAGCTGGACATACAGAAGCAGCAGTGGATTTAGCTTTACTCTCAGGTTTATACCCAGCAGGTGTAATTTGTGAGATTCAAAATCAAGACGGGTCAATGTCCAGATTACCTGAACTTAGTAAATATGCTAAACAATGGGGCATGAAATTAATTTCAATTGCTGACCTAATAAGATATAGATCTGAAAACGAAAGATTCGTATTTAGAAAATCTTCTACTGAATTACCTAGTATTTTTGGTACTTTTAAAGCATATGGATATATCAACGATCTAGATGGATCAGAACATGTTGCACTTGTTAAAAAAAAATCAAAAACATTAAGTGAACCTGTCCTTGTAAGGATGCACTCTGAATGTCTTACTGGAGATGCATTTGGTTCATTACGATGTGACTGCAGGCCACAGCTTGAGGCTGCATTATCGAGAATTGAAAAGGAAGGTGAGGGCGTTGTTGTTTATTTAAGACAAGAAGGAAGAGGCATAGGTTTAATCAATAAGTTAAAAGCTTATAGCTTACAGGATGGTGGATTAGATACTGTTGAAGCAAACGAAAAGCTCGGATTTCCTGCAGACCTAAGAAATTATGGAGTAGGAGCCCAAATACTTACAGACCTTGGTATTAAAAAGCTTAAACTATTAACAAATAATCCAAGAAAAATTGCTGGTTTAGGAGGTTATGGTATTGAAGTTGTCTCTCGAGTACCATTGGTCATCTGTCCAGGAGACTATAATGCCGAATATTTAAATGTGAAAAGGACTAAATTAGGCCACTTACTTGATAATGAACAAAACAAATTTTCAAATATAGATCCATTTATTGCAATATCTCTAGATGGAAAATACAATTCAATTGATTTAGTTAATATCAAGAACAAAATTAATAAATTTTGTCAATCAAATGACATAGAAGTAAAACCAGAAAGTAGTCCTAGATTACTAGCTATATGGAATCGCCCAAAACTTGTTTGGAGAATAATTCATAAAAAAAATAGAAATAACATAATTATTAATAACGACGAAATTAAGAAAATAGAAGAATTTATCTGCACACTTTCAAAACTCAAAAAAAGCTTAAAAGTTGGATTAATAGTGGCAAAAAATATTGATCATGCTCTTCATCCAACTAACAATATTAAAATTGACGAAATATTATTTTCTGATATAAAAGAAATTCTTTATGCATCTACAAGAAAATTTAATTTAGATAAAGTTCCTTTTATTATTATTTTTAAAAATAATAAAAGTTCATCTTAGATATGCTTTTATGATTTTTGAGCCATTTTTTAATTTTAAAACAACATCCATATTATTTGTTTTGCCAAATACAGTATGCACTCCATCTAAATGAGGTTGAGGTTCATAAACTATAAAAAATTGGCTGCCTCCAGTATTTTTACCGGCATGTGCCATAGATAAAGAGCCAGTAATATGTTTATTGGGATTAATTTCACAATCTATTTTGTAACCAGGACCTCCTGTACCAGGCATTCCTGAAGAGCCTTCCCTAGTATTTGGACATCCTCCTTGTGCCATAAAACCAGGGATTACTCTGTGAAATGATAATCCATTATAAAAACCTTCACTTACAAGTTTAGTAAAATTATCAACTGTATTAGGTGCATCAATAGAAAATAATTCAAACTCAATATTGCCTGAATCAGTCTCAAAAATAACTTTTGACATTTAAAAATCCTTTATTATGAAGTATATTACATGAATTAAATTTTAGAGAAGTTTCTCTAAGTTTTCTCTAATTACATCTAAATTCTCTTCATTGTTTTTCTTATTTTCCCATTTATCTACTTCTAAGTTTTTTTGAGGGGGCGATAATAGTAATCTATCTTCGAGAGTTTTAGGTACAAAATCTTTATTTACTATTCTGGTCTCATAGTCACATCTATTACAAAAGTCTTTAATTTCTTCTAAATCAACCATTTCAACAGAAGGTGTAGGAAAATCTTGGGCTTCTAAAAGCCCTACATATCTCTCTGCGTCTTCCTTATCTTCAAACATTAATACAATCGTTCTCCCTTTAAGTTCTATAGAGTGAATACCTTCATTATCAGTATTTGGGTTATATAACAGAACAAATATTTTCATGATTAAGTTCTTAAAAATTAGGCTTCAGAAAGAGATAATTCCTGTAATCTTGAATATAATGCAATTTCTTCATCATTCATATTAGCAGGAATAACAACTACTATCTCTACGTATTGATCGCCGATCTCATTTCCGTGCACTAAACCTCTTCCTTTAAGCCTAAGTAATCTTCCTGTTGACGATTTAGGTGGGACCTGAAGAGTAACATGACCTTCAAGAGTTGGAACATCAACGGCACACCCTAAAAGTGCATCAGGTGGGAATAATTCAAGCTTATAAAGGACTCTTAATCCATCAATTCTTAATCCATCTGAGGTTTGAACTTTCAATTGAAGATAATGATCTTTTCCTCCCATAGCAATATTTTCCAACCTAAGCCTCCACCCATCTCCTGCGAAAGGTGGCGTATCGACTTCTACAACAGTTTTATCTTCAAGTTCAATTAAGATAGTGGATCCATTAAGAGCCTCTTCTGGAGATAATTCAATTATTGTTTCAACATCTTGAAAGGTTTTTACAGGAGGAGGCTCATTAGGAGAGGTGGCAGGATAATCAAAATTGTCAAATTCTTCAAATATATCTTCCTCTTCATAATCATTTGTTGATTCTCTTTTAGAATATTTGTTAAAGCCGTAGAGCATATCTAAATATTCCTCAAATTCAGGAAATCCTGTTTCAAAATTATTTTTATTAATTATTGGCTCATTTTCATCGAAAAAAGCTCGTTGTTTAGGATCACGTAAAAATTCATAAGCTTCATTAATTAATTTGAAACGTTCTTCCGCATTTATATCATTTTTATTTAAATCTGGATGCCACTTCCTAGCTTCTCTTCGAAAGGCCTTTTTAAGTTCAGAATCATCAAAGTTCTTTGATAATCCTAAAATAGATAAATAATCAGTTTTAGAGGAAGTAGTCATTGTCCCATGGATCATCGTCCCTAGAGTTACCATACCTCGAATTTCTATAATTTCTATCTATTTGGTTATCCCATGGATCATCATCCCAGTAATCATCGGAAAATAATTCATCTTTTATAGACCCAAAAGTATTCTTGATCCCTTGAAAAGGATTACTTTCAATTTTCTTCTCAGTTGCAAATTTTCTATTTAATCCGAATAAAGCTTCTTGTAAGGCACTGCATGAAAGTTCTAATTCTTGTGGATCATCATCTTCTAAAAATTCCTCAACATCTTGTATCGCAATCTCTACGGCTCTTTGTTGTCTTTCAGCTCCAAAAGGGCCAAATTCTAAAGAAGCATCTCTAAGCCTTCTTTCTGCTTGGGCTATGAGAGTGAGTGCATTATTCTTCCTGTCTATAACGGATCTCTTCTTCTTATCTTCGCTTGCTTTAGATTTGGCTTCATCAATAATTTTGTTAATTTCATCTTCGTTTAAATTTGATCCTCCAGTAATACTTACTGATTGATTCCTTCCTGTTGTTCTATCAGTGGCGCTGACTTCAAGTAATCCATTAGCATCAATATCAAATGCTACTTGTACTTGAGGTATACCTCTGGGAGCTGGAGGAATACCTGATAATCGAAATTTTCCTAATGATTTATTTTCACCTGCAAGTGGTCTTTCTCCTTGACAAATTTTTATAAAAACAGAAGATTGATTAGCTTCAGATGTACTAAAGACATCTGACTGCCTAACTGGTATTGGAGTATTCCGAGGAATTAATACTTTCATTAATCCTCCAATAGTTTCAAGACCTAATGAAAGTGGAGTTACATCATTTAAAAGTAAATCTCGTAGTTCTCCGCTTAAAATTCCAGATTGAATTGCAGCACCAATTGCTACGACTTCATCTGGATTAACTGTTTGACAAGGGTCATTAGGGACTAATGTTTTAACTAATTGTTGTACCATTGGTATTCTTGTTGAGCCACCTACAAGAACCACCTCATCAACTTCATCAGGATTCCATCCTGAATCATCTAATGCAATTTGTACTGGTTCTAATAATCTATCTAGTAAATCCTGAGATAAAGATTCAAAAAGATTCCTATCCAATGTTTCATCTATGTGTAGAGGACCCTGTTCATTTGTAGTAATAAAAGGAAGAGATATTTTTGTTTTATTTAAGCCTGATAATTCGCATTTTGCCTTTTCAGCTGCTTCAGTAAGTCTTTGGAGAGCTTGCCTATCTCTACGCAAATCAATTTTGTACTTAGTTAAAAATTTTTCTGCTAACCAATCAACTATTTTTGAATCAAAATTATTGCCTCCGAGTTGAGTATCTCCACACGTTGCTTTTACATCAAAAACACCATTAGATATTTTTAATAGCGAAACATCAAATGTTCCTCCCCCTAAGTCAAAAACTAATACTTTATTTTTAGAACTCTTTTCAAACCCATAAGCTAAGGCTGCAGCTGTAGGTTCATTCAAAATTCTTTCAACTTTAATTCCTGCTAAAAGAGCAGCATCTTTGGTAGCTTGTCTTTGAGATTCATTGAAATAAGCAGGAACAGTAATAACCGCAGAGTCAATCGTATCACCAAGAAATGTTTCCGAATCATCTATTAATTTTCTAATAATGGAACTTACTAACTCTTCCGGTGCATATTCTCTTTCAGTAAAAGGACTTAAAACCCTCACATTTCCATTATCATTAGACTTAATATTATATGGTACAGACATACTAGTTTCATCTAATTCATCCCACTCACGGCCTACAAATCTTTTTAAGTTAAAAAATGTATTCTTAGGATTTAATACTAGTTGTCTCCTTGCTTGATCACCAATAACAATTTCAGAATCTTTAGTGAATCCAACTATTGAAGGTGTGGTCCTAGTACCTTCAGAACTAGCTATTATTACTGGGCGACCAGCTTCAATTACTCCAACCACGGAGTTAGTAGTTCCTAAATCAATTCCAACTATTTTGCCCATAAATTTATTATGGATAACTAAAAGTTAACTTCAAAATTTAATTAAAACAAATAATTAATAATTTTGTTCTCATATTAGTAAAAATATCTATTTTGTTAAGTTCAATTATTAATAATATTTATATATAATTTACCAATTTATTTTCAAGAAAAAAATTTTTTCCAAGTGGATTGAATAAGTAGAACTTAAATTTTGATGTAATTATCTTTATTAATGTTCTTCATTGTTTTATATTTATACGGAGAGAGAGGGATTCGAACCCTCGATAGAGTTGCCTCTATACAGCATTTCCAGTGCTGCGCCTTCAACCACTCGGCCACCTCTCCTAACAAACATTATTTTAACCTTTTAACATCCCTTATTTGAGGAAAAATACTTGAAAAAAAAGTTTAAAGTCACTATCAAAAATAAGGTAACTGGAAAAGTTTATCAAGAAGATGTTAGTAGTGATGAATATATTTTAAAGGAATTTGAGAAAAAGGGTTTTAGACTTCCATTTTCATGTAGAAATGGATGTTGCACTGAATGTGCAGTAAAAATCATATCGGGTAAACTTGAACAAAGACATGCCATGGGAGTCTCACAAGCCCTAAAGGATGAAGGATATGCTTTACTATGCGTGGGTAAAGCTTTAGAGGATGTTGAAGTTGAAACAACATACTACGATGAGGTTTATGAAAAGCAGTTCGGGCAATATTTCGGACAGGGTAGTACTAGAGTAGCTCCTCCATGGGAATTTGAAGAAGATTAAAAGCATGAATATTACAGATAAATTTAATAATTTAAAAATCAATATAGATCTAGATAACCTTACAGAAATAGCCAAAAATGGAGCGACAATAGGTTCAGAAATAATAATCTCAAACTATAACAAGATACAAAAAATTTCATCTAAAGGTAGAGAAGGTGATCTTGTTACAAATGTTGATCTTGAGGTTGAGAGAAAAATTAAAGATTATTTACTAAAACAAACTCCAAAAATTACAATCCTTGCCGAGGAAACAGGACAATCGAACAAATCATCTGATTTGATGTGGTGTATAGACCCATTGGATGGAACAACAAATTATTCTCATGGATATCCATTTTTTGGTACATCAATTGGACTTGTATATAAAGATATACCCATTTTAGGTGCAATATCTGTTCCTTATTTAAATGAACTTTATTGGGGTTGTATAACCAAAGGTTCATATTGCAATAATGAGATAATTAAAGTTTCAAAACCCAGTAATTTGTCGAAGAGTTTATTAGTTACCGGTTTTGCTTATGACAGATTTGAAATCGAAAATAATAATTATGCAGAGTTTTGCTGGCTTACTCATAAAACAAGAGGTGTTAGGAGGGGTGGCGCTGCGGCAGTAGATCTTGCATTTGTTGCTAGTGGTAAAGTTGATGGATTTTGGGAAAGAGGTCTACAGATCTGGGATATTGCTGCTGGTGCTATTATTGTTCATGAAGCAGGAGGAATTATTTCTAATTATCCAAATGGAGACCTAGATCTGTATTCCGGGAGGATTTTAGCTTGTAGTCCCAAAATTAATGTTGAGCTCAAAGATCAACTTTCAAAAGTTACTCCCTTTAAAAATAATTTGTATACCTAAATCCATAATAATATGAATGATATCAAAGAATTTAATTTACTAGATGTAAGAAAGAATTCACAAATAGTTAATACATTAAATAAAGTTTATAAATTATGGGGTTATGAAAAAATTGCTCCCTCAATGATAAATAATATTGATATTTTAAAAATAAGTGGAGTCATTAATCAAGATGAATTAGTGAGTTTGGTTAGTAATAAATCATTATGTCTTAGACCTGAGATGACAACTTCAATAGTAAAACTAATATCAACAAGATTAATAAATAAAAAAAGGCCAATAAGATTATGGAATAATGGAATAATTTTTGAGAAAAAAGACGGAGTTAAAAATTCTCAAAGGTTTAATGAGAGGATACAAAGTGGAATTGAATTAATTGGATATGATACAGAATTTCCTGAAATAGAGGTTATTAATATTCTTTTTGATTCAATTGATAAACTAAAATTAAAAGAAGATTGTAATCTCATTTTTTTAGTAAGTAGTACTACAATAATGGATTTAATTCTTAATAAATATAAGAATAATAATTACGAAGAAATAAAAAAAAGCATGATAAATTTAGATCAAGATAATCTAAATAAACTTGATATTTCAAATCATGATAAAAACATTCTTAATGATCTTCTTTTCACAAGAGGTGATCCAAATAGTGTAATAGATAAATTATCAAATTTATATGGGAATAGTAAAGTATTAGATGATTTGAGGTTTTTATTTAATACTATTCATCCTATTGCAAATAAATATCAAATTAAGATTCAATTAGATCCTACTTTTCAACCACATTTAAATTTATATGAAGGTATAGTTTTTCAATTGATAAGTGTAAAAAATGGAGAAAAAACTATTATTGCTAAAGGAGGGCGATATGATGAGCTAGTGAGACTCTTTAATCCAAAAGAGAGAGTTCCTAATGGTTTAGGTTTTAGTATCTCAATTGATAATTTAAGAAAAATAATAAAAGAGGAAAATAATATAAATGAAAAAATATTGTTACTTTATCAAAATAAAGAAGATTTATCACTAGCAATTGAGGAACAAAAAAATTTACATAAAAAGGGTATTATTACTATTTTAGAGATAAATCCTTGTAGTGATATTTCACTATCAGAGAAATTAATGAAGGAAAATAATTGTTCTGAAATTAAATGGATTAAATAATATTAATAAACTATAGATATTAAAAAATTTATATTATTTAGTACACTTAAATATTTAATTATAATAAATATTTATTAAACTTTAAATAATAATAATTTAATAGATTTATTATTATTTTTGTACGGACAATACTCCTAACAAAACTTGTATAAGAGGTTTTAAAGAAATAAAATAAAATTTAATTCTATTCTTAAGATAAATGCAAAAAGGTAAAATTCGAATAAATACTGAAAATATATTTCCAATTATTAAAAAAGCTGTTTATTCAGATCACGAAATATTTTTAAGAGAACTTGTTAGCAATTCAGTAGATGCAATTAGTAAAAGAAGAATGGCCTCTTTTGCTGGAGATTGTGAGAATTCTGAAACACCACAGGTCAAAATTACTTTAGATAGAGAAAAAAATACTATCACTATTTCAGATAATGGAATTGGAATGAATGACGAGGAGATAAAAAAATATATCAATCAGGTTGCCTTCTCAAGTGCAGAAGAGTTTTTAGAAAAATATAAAAATGATAATGATGAATTTATAGGTCACTTTGGCTTGGGTTTTTATTCTAGTTTTATGGTTTCTGAAAAGGTTGAAATTGTTACCAAATCAGCCATAGGAGTCAGTAAAGCATTTAAATGGTCATGCGATGGATCGCCAAGTTTTACCTTAGAGGACAGCGAAAGGGAGGAAATTGGAACTGATGTAATTTTATATTTATTAGATGAAGAGAAGGAATTTATTGAACCAGCTCGAATTAAATCATTAATAAAAAAATATTGTGACTTTATGCCTATAGACGTTTTATTGGAGGGAGAATGCATTAACAAAAAGAATCCACCCTGGAGAAGAAATCCAAGTGAACTTAAGGATGAAGATTATATTGAGCTATATAAATACTTATATCCTTTCCAGGGAGAGCCATTACTTTGGATTCATCTAAACACTGATTTTCCATTTAATATACAAGGAATTCTATATTTTCCAAAACTTTCTGGCAGGGCAGATTGGGAGAAGGGAGAAATAAAGTTGTATTGTAATCAAGTTTTCGTAAGCGATTCGATTAAAGAAATTGTTCCTAGATATCTACTACCTTTAAGAGGAGTAATTGACTCAACTGACATTCCTCTAAATGTCAGTAGAAGTGCCTTACAAACAGATAGAAAGGTAAGATCAATTTCATCCTTTATTTCAAAAAAAATTGCTAATAAATTGAAAGACTTATTGAAAAATAATCCCGAATTTTATGCAGAAATTTGGGATTCAATTTCTGCATTTGTGAAAATTGGTGTAATGGAAGATGAAAAGTTTTCTGAACTTGCTCAAAAAAGTATAATTTTTGAGACAAAATTAAATCTAAATTTAGATAAAGGAAAAGAAATAGAAAAAAATTTTCTAGTAAAGTTCAATGATAAATTTTTTACAACATTAGAAAATTATTCCAATAGAAACAAAAATAACGATGATAACAAAATTATTTATTGCACAGATGAAATTTCTCAATCGAATGCATTAAATTTGTGGCTATCCAATAACAGGGAGGTTATTAAAGCTGACCCTCTAATAGATGCTCAATTTATTCCTTGGTTAGAGAGTCAAAATGAGAAATATAAATTTCAAAGAGTTGATTCAGAAATAGACGATGAGTTAGAGAAAGATTCGCCTGAAATTGTTGACAAAGACGGTAAATCTAATAGCGACAATATAAAAGAGATTATTACGAAAGCACTTAATAATGACAAAGTTACAGTCAAGGTACAATCTCTTAAGAATAATAATGCTCCTCCAGCTTTAATTTTACTCCCAGAACAAATGAGAAGAATTAATGATATGGGAGCATATATGGAACAAAAGATCCCTGGATTGCCTGAATATCACGTCCTTTTAGTAAATAAAGACCATCCTTTAATTAATGGCTTAACTAAATTTTCTGATAAAAAAATAATATTAAATGAAAAGGTTTCTGATGAAAATCCCCTAACAGGAAAGATAGCAAACCATATTTATGCGATGGCAAAGTTAACTGTAGGAGGATTAGATCAAAAGCAAATCGTAGATTTACAACTAAATAATGCTGAATTATTGACAGAATTATTAAATTCAAATTAAAACTCAATATGGTAAGATTTATTTAATTAAATAGTAAAAATATGTCTAGAGTTTGCGAACTTACTGGTGCAAGAGCTAATAATGGTATGGCCGTTAGTCATTCACATATCAGGACCAAGAAATTACAACAGGTAAATCTACAAAAAAGAAGATTATGGTGGCAAGAAGGAAATAAATGGGTTACTTTGAGAATTAGCACAAAGGCACTTAAATCAATCCAAAAAATTGGATTAAATAAATTCGCTAAATCACAAGGTGTAGATCTAAGCAAATTATAAATAAATATGAGAAAGTTTTTATTAAGTTTAATAATACTTTTCTCAATTTTCATTTATCATCAAAGCTCATACGCATTTGATTTTGCTCCAGAGATTGGTGACTTAGCTCCAGATTTCTCGCTAAATGGTGTCAATACCAAATATAAAAATAAATCCAATTGGGCGTTAAAAGATTTTAAAGATAAATGGCTCATACTATATTTTTATCCCAAAGATTTCACTACTGGTTGTACGATTGAAGCAAAAGGTTTTTCTGATCTTAAGAATAAATTCTCAAAATACAATGCTGAAATAGTTGGTATAAGTGCTGATAATGAAGAATCTCATGATAGTTTTTGTAATTCTAAAGATATAAATTACACTTTATTATCTGATACGAATGGAATAGTAAGTGAAAAATACGGCTCTTGGTTACCTCCTTACTCAGATAGGAATACTTTTTTAATTTCACCAGAAGGAAAAATTATCTACAGATGGATAAGTGTTACTCCTATTAATCATGCAAAAGAAGTATTTAAAGTTTTAGAAAAGAATTTATAACATTTTGCACGAATTATCTTTTACTACTTGGGTTATTCATATATCTAGTGTCCTAGAATGGATATTTGCAATATTTGTTGTTAATCAAATTAGTTCCTACAAAAATTATACTTATTTTTTTTGGCTTGGATTAGCAATGATTCCTAACCTAATAGGAGCAATGTGCGCAATAACATGGCATATATATGATAATCCGATGCAATTATATGGATTAGTCTCATTACAAGGAATTTTTACGACCATAGGGAATTCAACATTAGCATTAGCCTCGTTTTATTTATATAAAAATTCAAGTTATTATGAGTAATTATTTAAAAGAAATATTTGATGAATTATCAGCAATTGATAATAACTATATATTTATAATTTCGATAATCCCTTACTCAATTTTTCTTTTTTATCTTTATAAAAATCCTAATATAAGTAAAACAATTAAAATAGGCTTTTCATTAACGCTACTATTTGTATTAATAACAATTATATTTTCAGTGATTTCCCTAACTGTATATAATAAATCGCTTGTAGAAATTGATTCATTCCATGGTTTTGCAGAAGCATTTTTAACAATAACCGATTTTGTAATATTGTTAGGTTTTATAAATCTCCTTAAAAAAATTGAAGTAAAAAACTCTTAAGAATTATACAAATTCTTCGTAAATAAACACGAAATGATGCAGAATAGTGTTATTAAAAAAAATGATCATGATTTATACTTTATTTGCAGCTGCAACCGAGCCAGCAACCTTTGAATGGTCCCCAAAATGTGCACTTGTAATGATTACTTGCAATATACTTGCATATGCAATTGCTAGAGCAACAATTAGAAAACCAAATGAAGGTTTTGCCATGCCAAATGCAAGATTTTTTGGAGGATTAAGCCATGGTGCATTTGTGGGAGCTAATTGTCTAGGACATCTTTTAGGGATAGGCTCTATTTTAGGGTTAGCAGCAAGAGGTGTTCTATAGTCGTTTTTAGAGATTTATAAATATTACCTTTTAAATTTATTTAATATTCTTTCTGACATTTGTTTAGCAGTTAAACCTAATGCTTCCTTGCTTTGATCCGGTGAGGCATGATCGACCAAAACGTCAGGGATACCTAATCTTAAAACAGGTATATGAATATCATTATCATTTAATAATTCTACAATAGCTGAACCAAAGCCTCCAATAATAGTACCTTCCTCCATAGTTACTACTTTCTTTATTTTTTGTGCTAAAGGCAAGATCAATTCACTATCTAATGGCCGAACAAATCTTGCATTTATAACACATGGATTTACATCATTTTCTTTAAGTAATGCTGATGTCTCAACTGCTGCTGAAACCATTGACCCATAAGCAATAATTAAAATATCATCTCCTTCATTAATAATTTCTCCTTTTCCTATCTCAATAGACTCCCAACCCTCATCCATAGTAGCTACACCTAAGCCTGAGCCACGAGGTATTCTCAGTGCTGTTGGACCGTTATGATTTATAGATGTAACTAGCATACTTTGAAGTTCTGCTTCATCTTTTGGAGCCATCAAAATAAAATTTGGTATAGACCTCATATAGCTAATGTCGTATTGACCTTGATGAGTAGGTCCATCAGCTCCAACGATCCCGGCTCTATCTAAAACAAAAGAAACAGGTAACTTTTGAATGCCTACATCATGAATAAGTTGATCAAAAGCTCTTTGAAGAAATGTACTATAAATTGCTACAACAGGTTTTAAGCCATCACAAGACATACCCGCGGCAAGGGTAACAGCATGTTGTTCTGCAATGCCTACATCAATATATTGATCCGGAATATTTTTCTGTAAGATGTCAAGGCCAGTACCAGTGGCCATGGCCGCGGTGATTCCAATAACTTTACTATCCTGTTCACATATTTTTAATAATGTTTGACCAAATATTTTACTATAACTACTTGGTTTAGGTTTACTAGAAGGAATAGATTTGCCTGTTGTGAGATCAAAGGAAGATTGCGCATGATAGCCTACTTGATCAGCCTCAGCGTAGGTATATCCTTTGCCCTTAGTAGTGACGACATGAACTAAAACCGGTTTTTTTAATCTATGAGCCGCATTGAAAGTATTTATTAGAGTAGAGATATCATGTCCATCAATTGGGCCCATATATGTGAATCCTAACTCTTCAAAAACAGCACCTACTTTTGGTACAGCTAATCTTCTAACACTACCTTGGATAGTTTTAAGTTCTTCTGGAATATCTTTTCCGATAATTGGAATATTCTTTACACTCTCTTGAACACTATTCGATAAAAATTGTAGAGGAGGACTTAACCTTACTTTGTTTAAATAAGTGGATAAGGCACCTACTGGAGGTGAGATGGACATATCATTATCATTAAGAACCACTAAAAATGGTGTATTAGGAAGAGTTCCAGCATGATTAATAGCTTCCAACGCCATACCTCCAGTGAGAGCACCATCCCCAATAACTGCTACACATTTATGATCACTTCCATTTTTATCTCTTGCCAGTGCCATCCCTAAAGCAGCCGAGATAGATGTACTAGCATGACCTGCACCGAAATGATCAAATGAGCTTTCACTTCTTTTTAAGTAACCTGCGATTCCCTTCTCCTGTCTTAAAGAATCAAAATCGTTGAAACGTCCCGTTATTAATTTATGAGGGTAAGCTTGATGGCCTACATCCCAAACAACCTTATCAATATCAAGATCTAATGTTTGATATAAAGCTAATGTCAGTTCAACGACTCCTAATCCTGGTCCAAGATGACCACCACTTGTAGAAACGACTTGTAAGTGTCTTTCTCTTATTTGACAAGCAATCTCTTCAAGTTGTGATACTGTTAAGCCATGAAGCTGATTAGGGTGACTTAACTCACTTAAAAGCATTATTTAAAATAATCTATATATAATTTAAAACGCCAAGTGCCAATTTGAGCGTTTTTTATAAAATAGATTATGTAATGTTTTATTAGATTAATATTTAATGCTAAAAATAATTATATGAATAAAAATTTACAGAAAATTCTCAACGCTAGAGTCTATGAGGTAGCGAAGGAAACACCTCTAGAAAAAGCGAATATTTTGAGTAAGAGATTTAAGAACAATATTTTCCTAAAAAGAGAGGATTTACAAGATGTTTTCTCATTTAAGATAAGAGGTGCATTTAATAAAATGAGAAACCTTAGTAGAGATAAATTAAAAAAAGGTGTAATTACCTCAAGTGCTGGAAATCATGCTCAAGGAGTTGCACTTAGTGCAATTAAATTAAAATCTAAAGCAACCATCTTAATGCCTGTAACAACACCCTTAGTAAAAATTAAGGCCGTCAAAGAACTAAAAGCCGAGGTAATATTATTTGGAGAAAATTACGATGAATCATATATAGAGGCTCTACGATTAAGCAATGAAAGAGATCTTACATTTATTCATCCTTTTGATGATATAGATGTCATTGCTGGTCAAGGTACAATAGCAGTCGAAATAATAAGTCAACTAGGTAATTCTCCAGATTGTATTTATGTAGCTGTTGGTGGTGGTGGATTAATAGCTGGAGTATTAACTTACATTAAAAATTTATGGCCTAAAGTAAAAATTATTGGTGTAGAGCCAGAAGATGCTGATGCCATGTCAAAATCATTAAAGGAAAATAAAATAATAGAGCTAGAAAATGTAGGTTTATTTGCTGATGGAGTAGCTGTAAAAAAAGTTGGTAAATTAACATTTGAAATAACAAAAAAATATGTGGATAAAATAATTACGGTCAATAATGATGAAATATGTGCAGCAATCAAAGATGTGTTTGAGGAGACTAGATCAATACTAGAACCAGCTGGAGCACTATCAATTGCAGGAATGAAAAAAGACATTATTGAAGAAAAATATAATGAACTTAATCTTGTTGCAATAGCATGTGGTGCAAATATGAACTTTGAAAGATTAAGATTCGTCGCGGAAAGAGCTGAATTAGGAGAATACAAAGAAGCAATGCTTGCTGTAGAGATCCCAGAGAAGGCAGGAAGTTTAATAGATCTATGTAAATTGCTAAAAGAACGAAATTTAACTGAATTCAGTTATAGAATGTCTGATTCTCAAAATGCACAAATATTTATAGGATTACAAGTTAATGGATTAGAAGACAAACAATTGTTAATTGAAGAATTCAATAAATCAAAATATAAATATATAGATATTAGTAGTGATGAATTATCTAAAAATCATTTAAGACATATGGTAGGAGGAAGATTACCCTCAAGATTTACAAATATATGCAACAATAATTTCATAGAAATACTTTATAGATTTGAATTTCCAGAAAGGCCTGGCGCTTTAATGAAATTTTTAAAAAGTATGAAACCTGATTGGAGCATAAGTGTTTTTCACTATAGAAATCATGGTGCTGACGTTGGTCGAATTGTAATTGGAATATTAATAAATAAGAACTATATTGAAGACTGGTATGAATTTGTTAAAGATCTAGGATATAAATACTGGGATGAATCTAACAATAAAACATATAAATTATTTTTAGGTGCATCAACTTAGATAAAACGTTATCTTAGTTTAGATTTTAAAATAATTATCGAGCAAATAATTCCTGATGAGAATAATGAGAGAGGTCATAGTCTAGTGACAAAAATTGAAGCTGTCTTGTATCTAAAAGGTAAACCAGTTTCAAAAAAAACATTATCTGAATTAACAAATTCAGATGTAAATTCTGTAAGTGATGCAATTAAGCAACTTTCTGATAAGTATTCTCATTCTTCTTCAGCTTTAGAAATTATTAGTAGTAATTCATTAATTTCATTAGAACTTAAACATTCTTTAAATGATTATGTAGAGGACTTACTACCTGCAGAATTAAAGACAGCGGTACTAAGGACTCTAGCTGTTATCGCTATAAAGAAAAAATTACTACAATCTGATTTGATTTTGCTTAGAGGTTCAAGTGCTTATGATCACATCAAAGAACTTATAGAAAAAAAATTTATTATTAAGAGGAAACAAAAGGATGGACGTTCTTATTGGTTATCATTATCAGATAAATTTTTTCAAACATTTGCCGTAAGTAATGAATTTCTCTCCAAAATAGGCGAGGCAAAAAAGTAAATGTTAGTATAATTAATATTGATTAAGAATATGATCACAGAAATCTTTGCTGTTTTAGGTCAAACATTACAAATATACTCTTTCATTCTTATTGTAAGAGTTTTGCTTACATGGTTTCCCAGTATAGATTGGAGTAATGGAATACTTGCTGCAATATGCTCAATTACAGATCCTTATCTGAACCTCTTTAGGGGAATCATTCCCCCCATAGGAGGCTTTGATATTTCCTCTATCTTAGCTTTTTTACTTTTAAATGTTGTTGAAAATTTCATTACTGGATTAGCTTATTCTCCATTATTTGTTAGCTATTAATTATCTATTATCGCCTGAACCAGAAATTTTTCCTCTAGATAACCTTAAATTTAATTTATCCAAATTCTCTTTAGCTACATCACTTAGAGAGAAATTTAATTCGTCGCATAGATTTGATAAATACCAAAGAACGTCTCCAAGCTCCTTCTTTAGAGCAACTTTTGATTCATAATCAAAAGTTCCATTTTTATCTCTTAGAATTTTTTTTATCTTTTCAGCAACTTCCCCACTTTCTCCGACTAAACCAAGTGTTGGATATATAAAATTATTGCCTTTATTAGGGTAGATTGCTGTTTTTCTTGCTTCTATTTGATAATTATCAAAATCCATAGCTTATTAATAAAGTTTTTTATATGATAAATTTAACTTATTAATGAAAAATCTATATGTCAAATGTTGATTTAAGAAGAAGAACAAAGATAGTTGCAACTATAGGTCCTGCAACGCAATCAGAATCCGTTATAACTGAACTTATTAAAGCTGGAGTTACAACTTTTAGATTGAATTTTTCTCATGGTGATCATGAAGATCATGCTGAAAGGATTAAAACGATCAGAAAAGTTTCTTCTGAACTGGATTTACACATTGGAATATTACAGGATTTACAAGGGCCAAAGATTAGATTAGGTAGATTTAAAGATGGTCCTGTAAAAGTAAGAAAAGGTGATTTATTTTCTTTAACTTCAAAAGATATTGAATGTAATAATGTGATAGCAAATGTTACTTATGAAAAATTAACTGATGAAATTTCAGTAGGAAAAAGAATTTTGCTTGATGATGGAAGAGTTGAAATGATTGTAGAAAAAATTGATAACGAAGAAAATTTACTTATTTGTAAAGTAACTGTTGGTGGTGTTCTCTCAAATAATAAAGGTGTAAACTTTCCAGATGTACAATTATCAGTAAAAGCCTTAACAGAGAAAGATAAAAAAGATTTAGAGTTTGGATTAAAATATGGAGTAGATTGGATCGCATTAAGCTTTGTAAGAAATCCTTCTGATATAAATGAAATCAAAGATTTAATTAATGAGCATGGTTATTCAACTCCTGTAGTAGCAAAAATAGAAAAATTTGAGGCAATAGATCAAATTGACTCTGTTTTACCTTTATGCGATGGAGTAATGGTTGCAAGAGGTGATTTAGGTGTAGAAATGCCACCTGAAGAAGTGCCATTATTGCAAAAAGAGCTAATTAAGAAGGCTAATACACTTGGTATCCCAATAATTACTGCAACACAAATGTTAGATTCTATGGCATCAAGTCCTAGACCCACAAGGGCAGAAGTAAGCGATGTCGCTAATGCAATACTTGATGGAACTGATGCAGTAATGCTTTCGAATGAAACAGCTGTAGGTGATTATCCTATAGAAGCTGTTAAAACTATGGCTACAATAGCCAGACGGATTGAAAGAGATTATCCACAAAAAGCTATTGAGAGTCACCTCCCAAGTACGATACCTAATGCCATAAGTGCAGCAGTTAGTAGCATATCTAGGCAACTTGATGCTGCTGCGATTATTCCCCTTACAAAATCTGGGGCTACAGCTCATAATGTCAGTAAATTTAGACCTCCTACTCCAATACTTGCCACAACAAGTGAAAAGTCTGTGGCAAGAAGATTACAACTTGCTTGGGGAGTTACACCAATATTAATAGAAAGTCAAGAAAGAGCAGCAAAAATTTTTAGCATAGCGATGCAGATTGCTCAGGAAATGAACATACTTAAACAGGGTGATTTAGTCGTCCAAACTGCAGGTACATTAACTGGTATAAGCGGTTCGACAGATTTAATTAAAGTTGGTTTAGTGAGAGAAGTAATTGCTCGGGGTATATCAATTGGTGAAACAGCTGTTACTGGAAAAGCCAGAATAATTAAAAATGAAAAAGATTTATCCCTAGTCTCACCTGGAGAAATTATTATTGTTGATAAAAATCTATTAGAATTATTACCATTTTCAAAACAAATCACAGGAATAATAACAGATGAATCTTTAGAAAAATGCTTACAAGTTTACAAAAAATTAAACTCTAATATTTCTACAATTTGTCAGCTTGATTCAGTTATTAATAATATAAAAGATGAAGATTTGATAACGTTACAACTAAATGAAGGCGTTATATATAAAGGTCAAATCGAAGGATCTCAAGATTTAGAAGAAAAATATAAATATGTCTAGAAATATTTCACTCAAAGAAGCCTTTAAAATGGCTGCAAAGACTCTAATCTCTAATAAATTAAGAAGTTCACTAACTATGTTGGGTATAATAATTGGAAATGCTTCAGTAATAACATTAGTCGGTTTAGGAAGAGGTGCTCAAACATTAGCTAAAAATCAGTTAAGCAATTTAGGTGCAAACGTTTTATTTATTGTTCCAGGTAATAATGACACAAGAAGAAGAGGTATAGCATTTCCAAAAAACTTGGTATTGGATGATGCTTATGCAATAGGAGAACAAGTTCCTAGCGTAAAAAAAGTTGCACCACAAATTTCAGCGAATGAGATTGTCCAATCAAATTCCAAGAGTTTAAGTATATCAATAGCAGGAATTACTCCAGAATTCTTGCAAGTTAGAAGTTTCGAAGTAAATGAAGGAAGATTTATATCGAAGAATGATGTAAAAGGTTCTAAAAGTGTTGCAGTAATAGGACCTGATTTGAAAACTGAATTTTTTAGCGACGATCCAGCTTTAGGAAAAAATATTAGAATTAAAGATCACTCATACGAAATAATTGGGATACTTGAACCTAAAGGAGCTGTATTTGGGAGTAATCAAGACAAAAATGCTTATATTCCTTTAACAACGATGGTCAATAGAATCACTGGCAAAGATCCCACCTATGGGATTAGTTTAAGCTTTATAAGCGTTGAAGCGATCAGTAAAAACAAGACAAGTGCGGCAAAGTTCCAAATAACAAATTTATTAAGGCAAAGACATAAAATATTAAGAGATGATGATTTCGCAGTTAGATCTCAAGAAGATGCATTAAATATAGTAACCAACATTACAAGTGGCCTAACTTTTCTATTGGCTGGAATTGGAGCCGTATCACTAATAGTCGGTGGTATTGGAATCATGAATATAATGCTTGTCTCGGTGAGTGAAAGAACCGAGGAAATAGGTCTTAGAAAAGCGATTGGAGCAAAACAGTCCGATGTATTAATTCAATTTCTTTTTGAAGCCTTAATACTTTCAGTAATAGGAGGACTAGTAGGGACAGTTACAGGATTATCTGGTGTCTACATAATAGGAATTATTACACCACTCCCAGCATCGGTTGGAATACCAACAACATTATCTACAACGATAATTTCAGGTTCAATTGGTCTTATCTTTGGTGTTTTACCAGCCAAAAGAGCATCTAAACTAGACCCCATAGTAGCCTTAAGAAGTTTATAAAGATGTAAAGTCCTCAATTTTTATGATCAATAAAAAGAATTTTTATAAATTTATTGTTTCATTTGAGAGTATTTTAATTTCATCAATGATTCCAATAAATATACCTATAGTTTCTTTCGAAAAAATTTATAGAATTGTGGAAATTCCAATAAATTATCAAATTCCTACGATTATATTATTAACTCTCTTTTTTTCAGGTGAATTCCTAATAAAAGTCTATACTTTCTATATATTTATTGGCTTATTTTTTTTGCCAGTATTTTTCGATGGGGGTTCATTAGGTTATTTATTAACACCAAATTTTGGATATTTAATCGGTATATTTCCGTTAATAAGTATTGTCAGTATATTAAATAAAAAGAATAATATATCTTTTATTAAATATATTAGATATTCATTAACAGGATTAATTATTATGCATTTTACGGGAATATTCTATTTAATTTTCCAATTATTAATATTTAACAAAGAAAATTTAATATTTTACAATATTGGATTATTTACATTAAATAAGATACCATTTCAAATGATAACTTTAATTCCAGTTTATTTAATTTTTAGTTTAATAAATAAGTTAAATAATTAATAAAATGAAAATATTTTTAAATAATAAAATATATTATTTATTTATAATAAGTATTTTTTGTACTCTAGATCAACTTAGTAAAATTTATATTAATTTAAATTTTGATAAATTACTAAATAAAGATTTGCTCATTTTTAAGATAGAATTCATACGTAATTATGGAGCTGCATTTAACATATTTGCAGGAAATATATTATTCTTATCAACTATAAGTATAATATCAACAATTATATTATCTTACTTTATATTCATCAGTGAAACTAAATTTATAAATAAATATGGTTTATCTTTTATACTTGCTGGTAGTATTGGTAATGGTATAGATAGAATCCTTAATGGTTATGTAATAGATTTTATAAAGATTAAATATATAGATTTTCCTGTATTTAATATAGCTGATATAGCTATTAATATAGGAGTTTTAATTTTGACAATAAGTTATTTAAAATTCAAAAGTTAATATGATGAACAAACTTTTTAGAAATTATAACAAATACATAATTCCCTTATTAATTATTTACTTAGCAATTAATATTATTAAAAGTATTTTTAATATTTATTTCTTATTAATTACTATTGGAATAATTTTATTTATTTATAAAACTAATAAGAGACTAATTAAGAAAATATTATATAAAACTATTTTTAAAAATAATCATTATAACGTAAATAATAAAGTTACAGCCGCAAAAAAAAGTCTTAAAGGAATTAATGAAATTATTTACCAAATAGAGAATAAGGTAAATATTGAGATGATTAATTATGAAAGATTTAAAATTGAGAAGCAACTTAATAGTGCCGATTATGATGTAATTCTTTTTGGAGCTGGATCCTCCGGTAAAACATCATTAGCTAGAGGATTACTTAAAAATATAGTAGGTGAAATTTCTCCTACTATTGGAACAACAAAAAAGTCAAATGTTTATAAAATTAACATTCCTTTTCTAAAAAGAAATATAAATATTATTGATACTCCTGGACTTTTTGAAGCATCTATTGAAGGAGAAAAAAGAGAAGAAAAAACTATTAAACAAGCTTCAAATTCTGATCTAATTATATTTGTTGTCGATCAAGATTTAAATAAATATGAACTCTATCTAATCAAACAATTATCTAAAATTGGCAAATCAATTATTATTGCATTAAATAAGTGCGATTTGCGTTCGAGGAATCAAAATGAAAATATAAAGAAAAACATATATGAATTAATTAATAAATATTCATCAAATACTAAAATAATATATACAATAGCATCACCTCAGACGATTCCTAATGTTGGAAATAAACCTAAAAAGCAAGAAATACTTGTGGATAATTTGTTTAATACAATTATCGATATATTGGATAGAAATGGTGAGGAGTTATTAGCAGATAATATACTTTTTCAGTGTAATAAATTAGGTTTAATAAGCAAAAATATAATTAGCAAACAAAGGTATGCATCTTCAACAAAATTAATTAATCGATATTCTTGGATAACAAGTGGAGTAATATTTATTACACCTTTACCAGGTATAGACTTATTAGCCACAAGTGTCATAAATATTCAAATGGTTATAGAAATATCAAAGATATATGGCATAAATTTAACAAAAGGAAAAGCCGCTGAACTAACAAAATCCATAGTAAAAGTTTTAGCAACATTAGGAGTTGTAAAAGGTGGAATGAATATGTTTACTAATTTATTATCAGTAAATTTTCCCACAAGTTTTATAGCAAAATCAGTCCAATCCATAACAGCAGCTTGGATTATCAGACTAGTTGGTTATGCATTCATACAATATTTCGAAAAAAATCAAAGCTGGGGAGACGGAGGGATTCAAGAAATTGTTCAAAATCTTTATGAAATAAATAAAAGAGAAGATCTATTAAACGAATTTCTAAAAGAAGCGTTGCAAAAGATCAATTTCAAGGATAATTCCTTAAAAAAGAAACAATTGCCCCCATATTCTCAGTTCGATTGATTAAGTAATTATTGAAATTACTTCGAAAATCAAAAACGCTTATAAAAAACAAATAAAATATACATATGATTATTGAGATAAAACCTGTAATTTTTGCAACTAATTTAGGTCTATTCATGTATCAAGGTTGTTTAGAAAATTAGTTAGCTCTGAGATATGTATGGCTTTAGTATTAAAATTACCGAATACAATCCTAAGAAAGTATTTTCCATTATATAGTGGCCTAGATATCATATAATTTTTTTCTAAAAGTAAATTTTTTGCATTCAAAGTCCATTTATTTGATTCATCAACATTGATCCTTTTAGGTAAAAAAGATACTATATGCAATGGTCCGGAATAAATTTCAAATTTATTTTCGTCTAACTTTTCAATAAATATTGATTTTTTTAAAAGACATTCTTGTAATATTTTTTCAATTCCTTCTATTCCTAAAAATCTTAATCCAAGCCAAAGTTTTATTATTTCTGCTGGTCTAGAACCTTGAATTCCTAATTCACCTCTGTTAATTACATTATCGGGTGAATCAACGTAAGGGAGGCCTGTTTGAAAAGTATTTTTTAAAGTATGCATATCTGAGACAAGTAATAATGAAGAAGTCTTTGCTATTCCTATAAGCTTCTGAGGATTAATTGTTATGGAGTTAGCATTACTTAAATAAAAATCATTTATATTATCAAATTTTTTGTTTGCTATAAAAAAAATCCCTCCAATTGAAGCATCAATATGAAACCAGATCTTTTTTTCTTTACAAATATGTCCTATCTCATTAATAGGGTCTAATGCACCTCGCATTGTTGTACCGAAAGTAGCCACTACTGCAAAAATTTTTCTACGACTGACTATTACTGAATTAAGTATTTTCATGAAAGATGGGATATCCATACTCCCATTTCTATCTGTTTTAACAAGATATATATTTTTATCTTCAACACCTAAAATTTTTGCACATTTTTTAAAAGAAACATGTGCATCTTCACTGATAATTAAGACAGCTTGATTATTATATGCTAGGCCAGAACAGTATTTAGCTGCGACTAAAGCATTTAAGTTATTTAAAGTCCCACCGCTAGCTACGATTCCACCAGAATTTTTTTTAAATCCTATCTTTTTAGAAAACCATTTACATATATCATTTTCAAGTTTTGAAATACTTGGTGATAGTTCTTCTGCTAATAAATTATTATTCAATCCAGATGCTATTAGATCTCCAATGATTGAAATTGTTAATGGGGGAGGGTCTAGATGTGCAAGAGAACCTGGATGAGATGGGCAAAAAGATGTGTATATTAATTCTTCAATTTCTTCTAAAAGGTTATTAATATCAGAACCTTTTTTTTGAGGACAAGAAACTTTAAATTTATTATTTAAAGGGATCGGGGATTGTTTATTTGTATCTGTATACCATTTACATAATAATTCTGAAGTTTTTCTTAAGAGATCAAGCAACTCTTCATTATTTCCAGTAATAGATGGAAAATAATTTATGTTATCGTTAGTAATTTTCTCAGTCATTTATCTAATATTTATTAAAGAGGTATTAATATATCGATATGAAAGAACTTGTAAAAAATTTAGAAGATCCAATTAGAAAAGAAAAAAATATATATCTAAAATATAGTAAATGGATGAAAGTAGTGCTTAGAAGAGCACATGTTGTTGGGGAAAGAGAACTTCCAATCTCAGCATTAATAATTGACAAAAAAGGAAGGTGTATAGGCAGGGGAAGTAATAAAAGAGAAATAAATAAAGATCCATTAGGTCATGCAGAATTAATTGCATTACGCCAAGCATCTTGGATAAAAAATGACTGGAGATTTAATGATTGTGTGATGATTGTAAATCTAGAGCCATGCCAAATGTGTGCTGGGGCGATAATACAATCTAGGATGGGTAAGGTGATTTTTTCAGCAAGTGATTTAAAAAGAGGAGGTTTAGGTGGAACTATAGATTTATCAAAACATAAGAGTGCTCATCATAAAATGGAAGTTGTAAGCGGAATATTAGAAAAAGAGTCAAGTATACTAATCAAAGATTGGTTTAAAAAGCTGCGGAACGAAAAATAGAGAATTTTTTTAATTCTGTATCAAACAAATTTAGTAATCTATCGACGTTTTTATCTGTTGAATTATATCCCATAAGACCAATTCTCCATATTTTCCCAGAAAGAGATCCTAACCCGTTTCCAATCTCAATGCCATAATCTTGAAGTAAATGATTTCTAAATAAATCACCATCAACACCTGGAGGGATTTTGACTGTTGTTAGTGTAGGCAATCTAAATTCTTTAGGAACGTGTAGTTCTAAGCCTAATTCAATTAATCCATTACAAAGTTTTTCTGAATTCCTTAGATGTCTTTCCCAAATATTTTCTAATCCTTCATTTGCAATTAATCTTAAACCTTCCCTAATTGCATAATTCATATTTACTGGTGCTGTGTGATGGTATACACGATCAGAACCCCAATATTTATTTAATAATGAAAGATCTAGATACCAATTAGGTACTTTAGATTTTCTATTGTTTAATTTTTCTTCGGCTCTTTTATTCATAGTAAATGGACTTAAACCAGGCGGACAACTTAATCCTTTTTGGCTACAGCTATATGCGAGATCAATCTTCCAATCATCAACCAAAAGTTTTACAGCTCCTAATGAAGTAACAGCATCCACTAAAAATAAGCAATTATTCTTTCTACAAATCTCGCCTATTCCCTCTAATGGTTGTAGAACACCTGTTGATGTTTCTGCATGAACTATCGCAAAAATGGAGGGTTTATTTTTTTCAATTTCAAATTTTATCTCATCTAATGAAAAAGCTTCTCCCCATTCTTTCTCTATAACTACTACATTGGCTTCATAACGTGAAGCCATATCGACAAGTCTATCTCCAAAATAACCCTTTTTAGCTATTAAAATTTTTTCTCCTTTCTCAATAAAATTTGCAATAGAAGCTTCCATAGCAGCACTTCCCGTTCCACTCATCGGAAGTGATACCCTGTTATCGCATTGCCAAGCATATCTTAGTAATTGTTGAACATCAGACATTAATTCAAGATATGAATCATCTAAATGACCAATTGGATTAAGAGATAATGCTTTCAATACTTCAGGATGTGCATTTGAAGGCCCCGGTCCTAGTAATAATCTAGTAGGTACAAATGTTTTTGAAAAATTATTAAGATTCTCTTTCCTTAAAGAGTAGATAATCTTTGATTCTGTCAAAACTCATTAATTAAGTATTAACTTAAAGCTAAACCAAGATAGATACTTAAGCGATATTTTTTAAAAGAAATTCATTGAATTTAAATATTTAAAACTAGAAATGTTTTAATAATTAATCTTGAAACGCTGAAAAAGAGCTTTATGTGTTTAAAAAAGTTACGGTTGATACAAAATTTGATTCTCTAACTATTTAATTTCAATAGAGATATAAAAACTTTAATGTCTAAATCTGCTCAAGATGTACTAAGTCAAATAAAAGATGAAGGGATTGAACTCATCGATTTAAAATTCACAGACATTCACGGGAAATGGCAACATCTTACTGTTACCTCAGACATGATAGAAGAAGATTCTTTTTCTGAAGGTCTTGCATTTGATGGTTCATCCATCAGAGGTTGGAAAGCAATTAATGCCTCTGATATGTCTATGGTTCCAGATGCATCAACAGCATGGATTGATCCATTCTATAAGCATAAAACCCTTAGTATGATTTGCTCCATTCAAGAGCCTAGAAGTGGAGAACCATATGATAGGTGCCCAAGATCGCTTGCTCAGAAAGCCCTCGCTTATTTAGATTCAACATCTATTGCAGACTCTGCATTTTTTGGACCTGAGCCAGAATTCTTTCTTTTTGATGATGTTAGATATGATTCTAAAGAGGGTAGTTGTTTCTATAGTGTTGATACAATTGAAGCCCCATGGAATACAGGGAGAACTGAAGAGGGTGGTAATTTAGGATATAAAATTCAATATAAAGAAGGATATTTCCCTGTATCACCTAATGATACTGCTCAAGACATAAGATCAGAAATGTTGCTTCTCATGGGGCAATTAGGTATACCTATTGAAAAACATCATCATGAAGTTGCGGGAGCAGGTCAGCACGAATTAGGGATGAAATTCTCATCATTAATAAATGCAGCTGATAATGTAATGACTTATAAATATGTAGTAAGGAATGTTGCAAAAAAATATGGAAAAACTGCAACATTTATGCCAAAGCCTGTATTTAACGATAATGGAACGGGTATGCATGTTCATCAAAGTTTATGGAAAAATAAACAACCTTTATTTTTTGGTGAAGGTACATACGCAAATCTTTCTCAGACAGCAAGATGGTACATTGGCGGAATTTTAAAACATGCTCCATCATTTCTTGCTTTTACGAACCCTACCACAAATAGTTATAAACGATTAGTTCCAGGGTTCGAAGCCCCTGTTAATCTTGTTTATTCTGAAGGTAATAGATCAGCTGCAGTAAGGATTCCACTCACCGGTCCAAGTCCCAAAGCGAAAAGATTAGAATTCAGGTCGGGAGATGCCATGGCTAATCCATATCTATCCTTTACCGTGATGCTTTTAGCTGGTATTGATGGAATTAAAAATCAAATTGACCCAGGTGATGGAGTTGATGTTGATCTTTTTGAATTAAGTCAAGAAGAATTGTCTAAAATAAATACAGTGCCTTCATCTCTAAATGATGCACTCAATGCTTTGAAAGCTGATAAAGAATATCTATTAGCTGGCGATGTCTTTACTAATGACTTTATCGATAACTTTATTGACATGAAATATGAAGAAGTTCAGCAACTTAGACAAAGACCTCACCCTCATGAATTTTTTATGTATTATGACGCTTAATTAACTTTAAATTAAGTAAATACACTAAAATCTTTAAGAATCATTTTGAGAAAATCTTAAGTTTTTCTCAAAATGACTTTTTTTTTGTTGAAATATATATAAGTAGATCAAAATAAATATGGATGCAAATCCTCTTACAAAAATTGCATACAAAACACTCCAGCAAGGCAAAAGTATTGCAGGTCTAGCTCATAAGGAAATTAGTAGCAGATTGATGAATCTGATTTCTCCTGATAATGACTTAAAAAATTTCGATATTGATAAAAATCTTTTAATTGAAATACAAAAATCAATGGATGAACTGAGAGAAGAAGATTGGAAAGATTATGAAGAAAACATTTATCCACAAAAACTTTTATTTGACGAACCATGGTTAAGATACTTAGTTCAATATCCTAAAGTTTGGTTAGATATGCCGAATACATGGGAAAGAAGAAAAAATCATAAGGTTAATGATTTACCTAAAACTATAGATAAGGATAATTATCCAAACTATTACTTACGAAATTTTCATCATCAAACAGATGGATATTTATCTGATTTTTCGGCAAGTATTTATGATTTACAAGTAGATATACTTTTCAATGGTTCTGCTAATTCAATGAGAAGAAGAATATTGAAACCTCTTAAGGAGGGTCTAGATAACTTTAAAGATAGAAAAAATAGCTCTATAAAAATACTTGACGTCGCAACTGGTTCTGGTAGAACTCTTAAACAGCTGAGAGGCGCTTTTCAAAAAGCAAAAATTGTAGGTCTTGATTTATCCGATTCTTACTTAAAAGAAGCTAGTAGGCATATTTCTGATTTAGATGGTGATTTAATTGAACTAATTAAAGGCAATGCTGAAGATTTACCATTCAAAGATAATTCATTACAAGCCGTCACATGCGTTTATTTATTTCATGAGCTGCCTAGGACCATTAGAGAAAAAGTTTTAAAAGAATTCTTTAGGGTTCTTGAACCTGGAGGAACTTTAGTCTTAGCCGATTCAATACAGATAATCGATTCTCCTAATTTTATAAGTATTATGGAAGGATTTTATAAAAATTTCCATGAACCTTTTTATTGTGATTATATTAAAGATAATCTTGACTCAAAGATGGAAGAAATAGGTTTCAACAACATACGTACTAAATCCTTTTTCATGACAAAAGTTTGGTCTGCGATAAAATATTAAAAATAATCTTTTAAATGAAAAATTGGTCTAAAGATATCGATGAATCAGTAAAAAATCTAAATGAATTACTAAAAATTGATCATAACGAATGGCATAAATTCAAAGGGAATAAAAACAAAAGAGCAGCTGAATTGATTTCATCGGCACTCTGTCAACTTGTTATAGGAAACAATGAGAAAGATACCATAGCATATTTAGAGGAAAGTTTAAAATGGTTAAAAGGAATTAACGTAGATGCTCCTTGTCCTCATAAGAAATCATCTTCTCAAAGCTAATTGTAACTTATTACCTTTTGGACTCCATCTAACGTCATCAAAGCATTCATTAATTAAAAATAATCCCCTTCCGCTTACAGAATCAATTCTTTTTGGCAAATTAAATTTTCTTTTACCTTTTTTCATGCCTTGACCTTGATCTTGGATTATCCAAACCCACCAATGCGGAGTAATTATTCTCTTTACTTTGATGATTTTTGAAGAATCAAACTTGTTTCCATGTTTAACTGCATTAACTAATGCTTCATGCAAACCTAATCTTATTAAATACAAATGTTGATATTGATACAAAGGTTCTAGAAGAAGTTCAACAAAATCTGAAAGTTGAAGAGATGACTCTAATTCAAATGTCGAAGTGTCCTTAGTAGAGGACATAACAATATAATTTTTCTTTATTTTAACTTATTAGAGTATTACTAATCAAAGGCAATTTTCATGTCTATTCGCTATGGAGGGGTGCCTAAGAATAGAGTCCATTAAACGCACACCTCTTAATTGATTTACAAGAGGCATATGTCCTTCAGGAGCATTTAATGACCAACAAAAAGATGATGGATACCTAGTCCAAATACCATCTTTCTTCCAACCTATTTTCGGCCATAATAAATCATATCTTTTGCCTACAGATTTTAAGAGTTTAGCTTGGTTTGAGAAGCCAAATCTACCTTGCGAATAAATATTCCATAGCCTGTCAATTGTATCTAAATCTTCACCAGGCATATCTTTAACTTCGCTGTAGAAAACATAACCTCTATTTTCTGCAATATTACCAGCCAACTTTCTAAGATAAGAACTAGTTAATCTATCTGCCTCCTCAAAATTTTGTCCTAATAAATTTAATTGTAAATCATCATATGTTAAATCAATTGCTGAATTGGTAGAGAACCAATTATTGTAAATATCATTTTCAAAAAATTTTGGTTTATATTTTTTTAATACTTGTAATACCCAACCTATAGACCAATCATCACCATCTCTATCAACATATTTAATTATTTCTTCTCCAATAACAAAAAGAGATTCTGCAGATGATTCGATATCATTAACTAAATTCCTTCTTTTCCTTTGATTTGATGCAATAAACTTTTTTACTAGATTTATTGTATCGTAATTATTAGTTGTACTATCTAAGGAAGACATTTCAAATTTAAATCAAAAAAATTTATTTATATATTCCTATGAATTTCAAAAGTAATGATCTTAAGGAATTTAGGAAAACTAAGGGTCTTCTAATTGATGTAAGAAGTCCAGATGAATATTATAAAGGACACATGCCAAATTCAATAAATATTCCAATATTTAATAATGAAGAACGGTCGATTATTGGAAAAAAATATAAAAATTCTGGAAGAGAAAATGCAGTAAGAGAAGGATTTAAAATTATTGAAAATAAAATAGATAAATTAATAAAAAAAATTATTCTAATTAAAAAAGAATTTCTTATTTCAAATATTGATGAATTTTCAAATGATAAAAATATAAAAATTTATTGTGCAAGAGGAGGAATGAGATCTCAAAGTATGTTTTGGCTATTAGAAAAATTTAATTATCACTGCGTAACTCTTAATGGAGGATATAAAATATATCGAAATTGGGTTTTAAATAGTTTTGAAGATAAGCAAAAAATTATAGTAATAGGTGGAAAGACAGGAACCAGAAAAACCAAAATAATAAACAAACTAAAATCGTTAGATTATCAAATATTAGATTTTGAATCCCTTGCCAATCATAGAGGAAGTACTTTTGGTGGTCTTGGAATGAAAGAACAACCTACAAATGAACAATATGAAAATCTAATAGCAGAAGAACTAAATAAATTTAACCAAAAAAAATTTATTTTTGTTGAGGCAGAAAGTCCTAATATTGGAAAGAATAGAATTCCTCATGAACTTTATAAGCAAATGAAAAATTCAAGAAGATTTGAAATTATAAGAGATCAGCGAATACGAATTAGAGAATTAGTAAATACATATAGCATATATCAAAAAAATGATCTTAAAGAATCTGTTTTAAAAATATCTAAAAGACTTGGACCTCAAAGAACAAAATCAGCAATTGATTCAATTGATAATGAAGACTGGGAGAATGTCTGTAAATCGGTCTTAGATTATTATGACAGATGTTATGAACACGAATTAAAAAATAAAGTGGATGTAAAGATACTTGATATGAAACTTTGTACCGATAATGAAATTATTAATGAAATTATAAAAAATATATCAATTTACTAATTAAAACAAAGAGTTTTTTTTCTTATTACAATTAAAAAAAACATATTATTAAAACCATGGCACCCAATAAAGAAGCAAAGATACAATTTTATGATGGTGTCAACGAACCAGTTGTTCCTGAGATAAGACTTACTAGAGATAAAAATGGCACGACTGGGCAAGCATTTTTTATTTTTGAAAAACCTCAAGCTTTATCAAAATTGGCCAGTGGTGAAATTACAGGAATGAAGTTAATTGATGAAGAAGGTGAATTAATGACTAAAGAGGTAAAAGCAAGGTTTGTAGATGGCAGTCCAACTTTTATTGAGGCTATATATTCTTGGAGAAACAATACGGATTTTGAAAGATTTATGAGATTTGCTAATAGTTATGCCAAATCAAATGGATTAGGATATTCTGAAAAGACATAAACAAATTTTAAAATTTGAATAATTCTGTTTTCTTTAAAATATTAGTCTTAAGTATTTGTTTTCTAATTTTTTGGAGCCTTAGAGATTTTCTTCTTCTTATAATTTGTTCTCTTGTTATAGCAAATATAATTTGTAACCTAACTAATAAATTAAAAGATATTTTTAAAATCCCAAGATCAATATCACTATTTTTGGTGTTAATTAGTCTTGCTTTTATTTTTTTAGCTTCTGTATTACTTGTTTTACCGCCTTTCATAAAAGAGATTAATGAATTACTAATTGATGTTCCAAATATACTTACAAGAATAAATTTTATATTTAATTCGAATTTAGAAAGAATTAATAGACTTCTTTATGGCAATGATTCTGATAATATTTTTGATATTTATAAAATTTTTAATGATTTAATTGTATTACCTGATGGAGCAACAATTGCGAAAGCGATTCAAGAAAGTTTCATTAATATTATTAATTTAGCTGGTAATCTTGGATCGGGAATAGTTCGTATTATTTTTGTCTTAGTTGTAAGTTTAATGATTTCAATTGAACCGAATTCTTACAAAGAAGGTGTTTTATTTATTACCCCAAAAACTTTAAGAAATAAATTTAGAAACATAATCGAAAAATCAAATATTGCGCTCTCAAATTGGATGTTTTCTATGGTTATTAGTTCTATATTTGTTGGACTTTTATCTTTAATTATTTTATCAATATTAGATATTAAATATGTTGTATCTAATGCCATAATTGCAATGGTCTTAAATATAATTCCAAATATAGGTCCTGTTATAAGTGCTGTTTTTCCTATATCAATAGCTTTATTAGACAACTTATGGAAACCACTATTAGTACTTAGTTCTTATGTAATTATCCAAAATCTAGAAAGTTATATAATAATGCCATCTATTATGAAAAAGAAAACAAATTTACTTCCAGGCTTAACACTCATATCACAATTTGGATTTACATTTATATTTGGACCATTAGGTCTTATTTTATCATTACCTCTTGCATTGGTAATACAAGTAATAATAAAAGAAACGATGAAATTAGAGTAGTAAATTATTTTAATTTATTTAATTTCATATTTAAATAAGGGAATGTAAATATCATAAAGAAAGCTAATGGATGTCTTAAAAATGCGAAGTAAAGTGCATGAAAAGTAAAATAATCAAAGATAATATTAATTTCGGAATAAACATCTAAATATATAAATATTATTAATAAATAGGAATATTTATTTAATTTCATAGATGTTAGTATTATCTTCTTTAATTAATAAAGAAGGAGCTAATAATATACTTGAATAACTACCTATTAATATCCCTATAACAAGTGCTATAGAGAACCAGTATAAAGAATAAGAACCAAATATAATAAGAGTTAAAAGAGGAATAATAGTAGTAAGACTTGTAAATAAAGTTCTTCTTAAAGATTCATTTACTGAAATTTCAATGATTTGATTAAAGTTTAAATTATCGATCGACTTATTATTCTCTCTTATTCTATCAAAAATCACAACAGTATCATTTACGGAATATCCTGCGATCGTTAGCAAAGCTACTGCAAATAAACTATTTACTTCCACAGAAAAAATTATCCCAAGCCATGAAAAAATCCCAAAAACAATAAACAAATCATGAAATAATGCAGATAATGCTAAGAAGGAAAATTTCTTATCAAATCTTATAGATATATAAAAAGAGATTGCTATAAGAGAAACTAATAAAGATATTCCACCATTTATTAATAAATCTCTCCCTAGCTTTGGGCCAATAGATCTAGAAATTTTTGTACTAT
>CACNYU010000006.1 GCA_902624785.1 uncultured Prochlorococcus sp. | reverse complement strand
TAAAGTGGACAGAAAGTGGACAAATCATTATTTCAATAATTAAATCCAACATAGATTTTTAGCAATATTAGGTATATAAAAATAAAAAATAAACTTCAAATTGAGAGATTCTTTTAAAAGTTTTAAGAGTGAAGGATTTTCACTAATCGAACTGGTTATTGTAATTGCTGTTCTTGCAATTCTCTCAATACTAAGCGGACCTTATTTTTTAAGACTTATTAATTTGGCTCGATTTGAATCAGCCAAAAATCACATTAGAGATAGTTTTACTAGCTGTATTAATGACCCTAATATTTCTCCCTCTAATCCCTACATTCCTGGTGTTGCATTTCAATCAAGTAATTGTTCAAGTCTAATGACTGCCACTATTGATAATTCATGCACTATTTCAATGGATATGTCTACTGGGGCAAAAACTGGATGGGATAATTCTTATGACGAATGTACTTCATCAAGTAATACTGCTTTAAATAATGAATCAGGCGAAACTAGTAATGAAACTGGAGATAGTAATAATAACTCTGGAGATCAGGTGGTCATTTGGTCTGGAACCTCTTGTAATAATAATGCATCGGACATCCTTCCAGAATATATGTCAAAAGGTGATAAAAACTTTACTAATGCATATGGTGTTCTTCAAAAGTGGTTATCTGATTCGAGCAACTTAGAAAAAACTAATTCATTACCTAATAGTCAAAGTTCAAGTAATAAGTATCATAATTTTCAGATAAGAAATTCTGGAGAGGCCATTTTTGGAGAATTTTTTGATGATAATACTGATTTAAAAGACGAAATAAATAATGCCTTGGATAATTCTTCGCAAAGTGACTATCAGTTTGACGTATGGTTAAATCCTCAAGGGAATATAAGTGTAAGGAGATTAGGCCCTCAAGGGTACTGGAGAACTGCAGGTCATAAAGTAGCTGATTGTAATTAAAGTTTCGATATCCCTCAAATAAAAGTGGACAAATATTGGACAAATACTTCTTTTTTTGACAAGGCAAATTCCGCAGAATTAAGCAAGAATCCAGATATAGTTCGAAACGCTAGTGCTTGCAATGGGGTGGGAAGTGCTTTGGGAGCACTAGGTCGCAGGTTCGAATCCTGTCGCCCCGATCAGTTATAGCAGTAAGTCTCAGCTAATAATATATTTAATCTAAAAAGTAGAGTGCCCAAAAAGTGCCAAAAATCATAAGTTATAATTTTACTATGAAAAAATTCCTCAAAAAATTTCAACTCAAATGGTGGAGCTGGGAAATAGATACAGTAAAACTTCTTCCTTTTATAATTTTTGTCTTAGCCTTCTTGCCTATCCTTCCTTATGAGAAAAAAGATGGGCAATTAATTTCTGTAATGGGAATTGAGGCAAAAGAAAATAACTTCTACTTAAGACTTTCAGATTTTAGTTTGATAACTAATTTAGAGATAGAAAGTAATATCTCAAACACTGAGCAAATAAAATATAAGCCCGATTCTGGAAGTGTTATGGCTTTAATAAGTTCATACATTGATAAAAATGGAGATATTGGAGAATACGCGAAATATCTAGAAACCACAAATTACAGTGAAAATTTGAAGCAATGCTTAATTTTAAGAAATATGTTAATGTCTGATCTCGTATTTAATAGTGAATTACAAAGACTTTATTATCTTTATATCCCAAGCCCAGTGCCAGCCATATGGTTTTTTAGGATTATCATTGTCCATATGCTCGAAGTAATAGGAAAGCCATACTTCCCAATTGAGATGCTTCAGAAAGGTTCAAAAAAATGCGGCGAATTTAAGCATCTTTGGCCATCAGAAAAATATCTTGATTTGACTTTTGAATAAAAAAGATATAGAAGTGAAATTAAAGTTTTTTATGAATAATTTTTCTAGAAGAATTAAAGAGTTTTTAGCTTTCCTATTTGGTGGTTTCTCTACTTACTACGTTTTAACTTCATTATCAGATTTAACATATAAATTCTTTCCGATAATTCCAGAGATCATATTGTCTTTTTCATATATCTTTTATCTTTTTCCTTATTCTCTTTTTCAAAAGAGAGCCTTTGATACGAAAGGGTATTTATTAAGGAAATTATTTCCTGCTTATATAATCCTTTTCATACTTATGATTATTGAAAAAGTTAAATAAATTTTAAATGTGCCCAAAAAGTGCCCATAATTAAAAAGAATAGTCTTAATTAGTCCATACTTTTTTCTATTAAAGTCCTTATAGAAACATAAGTCTCAGTCATAGATTAAAAGCTCTGAGTGCTTTGGGAGTACTAGGTCGCAGGTTCAATTCCTGTCGCCCCGACTAGCTTCTCAGCGATTGGCATTTTTGCTTGTGTGCAAAACGTGTGCAAAATATATTCTTTCTCAAGACTTATCAATTTTTAGTCCTATTACGAAAAATTAGATGTGTACTTATTGCTGATAAAGGTAGTGAGATAAATCCTGATATTAAGTAAGAGATCTTGAATTTTTCATGGTATTGAGAAACTTCTAAACGCTCTACTTTCGTCATGTCCTTAAATTGCTTTTCGTTAGATAAAGGAGGTTCCCCCCAGATTAAGTTGCCAATTATTACTTGAAAAACAATGTAGGAAGCAAAAAATGTTGAAGATTTGATGAATATATCTAAACAACCTTTCATTTGATGATTTCCATAATCTTTATCTTAACTCTCAGATTATTTCTTGACCGATTGTTTTGGAAGTACTAGGTCGCAGGTTCGAATGCTGTCGCCCCTATCATTCATAGCAATGGATTATAAATATTTATTCTTTTCTTAAGATGAGAGAGGGCAGTTCTAAGGAGGCTTAAGATATTTAATTCTATATATTTGTGACTTTTAATATTTATATATAAGAGAAGATTCACTGCAGTGAATATTAAGCACTCTTGAACCGCGAAGCAAGTAGTAAATTCTTGATTTAGTGAGCAAATCTTTTTTTAATTCTTCTTTTCCATTTTTCCCTATCCAATATCATGCAGAGAATTTGTTTAATAATAATATCATCTAAGAAATATTGCGTTTAAGGTTTTTTCGCTCCAATTCTCTTAGCAGGCTCGCATAGCTACATATTGCGAACCATATTTAAACCCAGATATTAATAATAGTGGGATAAGAATTAGTAAGCGTTTCATTTATCTAATCCCTTTATGATGAGCTTTGTTTACTGTGTACTTGCTGCTCATATCAATTCATTTTGAGCGTAAAACCTTATTAATTTTAGCTTTTCAATTTCTGGACTCTAAAGAGCTTTTTATTTTGCTTCTAATGTCATTCCGCACTACAGAGATCCAAATAAAAAATATTCAGGTTCAATTGAGATTGCCTAATACAGCATAAAAATACATAACAAAAACTTTATGTATATATGAAATAAAAAAATTAAATAAGTTGATAAATATACAATAACTCGAAAGAATAAAAGGCTAGAAGAATTGTGTAAAATAAAGCAAATATTCGCTTAAGATAGTTTTTATAATGATCAAAATTATATTTAAACTAATTTCATTAATGTTGGTTTTAGGATTTATCTCAATAAGTCCTAAGACAAGGTATTTACTGGGGATATCCTATGAGCGAATTTCTACATTTCTTTTTTTATCTGTAAAAGATGAAAATAGAGAAATATGGATCATAGAGAAACCACATTTGATTCCTATCCAAAAAATCAAAACCTTCTTGATAAATGAAAATGTTATCGAAAGGAAGGATTAAAAGTTATTGCAAAAAATACGAGAAATATTTACTCATTGATATCTGTTTACTATTTTGATGCGTCTAGGACTTTTAAGAATAAATCTGATTTATGATTTATTAAATAAAGAACGAGCAAAAAAATTATTATTATAAATATTCAATATATTAGAATTACTAAAAATTATGTATTAAGCAATATATAATGATTCTGGCAATTTTAATACTTCTAATGCCGGTCGTAGGACCATTTATTATAATTGCATATTTTTTACTGACTATAATTTATAAATCTATTAAATTAATTTGGAAAATAATAATTGCTGTAGCCATTAATCTTAAAAAAATTATCCAGGAAAGGAGAAGAGTTAAAATCCTCACAAAAGCTAGAAATCTAGAAAGGATCAATAATGAAAGACAAAAAGAAAATGAATATAAAAAGTTGGTTGATAATGAGAGACAAAAAGCAAATGAATATAAAAAATTGGTTAATAATGAAAGACAAAAAGCCAGTGAATATAAGAAATTGATTAAATTAATAGAGAAAAAATTTTCCCTGAATAATGAACCGTTAAAACAAGTGAAAAATAATAAGAATCAATTAAATATCAAAGAGAATTTTTGCAAGAAATGTGGAGCTGTATTTGAAGAGGGTTCTTATAAATGTTCCTACTGTGGAAATGAGTTAAAAGCATAAAACCATTTTTGATAAAAAAAGATAATATTTCAAGAAAATTTGTAAATAATTTACTAGTCATGGCTAATTTGTTTTTAAAAATACCAAAATGATCTCTAATTGAGTTATATTATTTGTGATTTTATTTAATTAATGGCAGTCATAAAATGCAATTTAGATCCAAAATCTTTTTTGGTTTGGAAATATAAAGATGAAAATCCAAGATTTGGATCGCAAATAATTGTTAGCCAAACCCAACAAGTTGCCCTGCTCGCTTCAGGTAAATTAGTTTCTGTTTTAGATCCTGGGGCTCATACACTTGAGACTGCTAATATCCCTGTTTTAGAAAATTACATACAAGATAAAAAGAGAGCATTCCCTTTTGAAATTTGGTTTTTGAATAAAATAGCATTCACAGAATTCAAATGGGGTACAAGAACTCCTATTAATATTTTTGATCCGCAAACTCAGTTACCAATAAAATTAGGTAGTTATGGAAGTTATAAAGCTCAAATAAATGATGTACAGGCGTTTTTATTACAAATTGTGGGGGTTCGCACTGAATTTTCTCTAACATCACTTAAAGAATTTCTATTGCCTCATATTGAAAGGGATACAAAATCGGCAATTGCTGAAGAATCAGCTCAAGGGAACGTATTTGGTTTAACTGCAAAGGCAAAAAAAATTTCAGAAAAAATTAAAATAAATTTAAATGAAACTTTTGAAAGTTATGGGTTGATATTAGGTGACTTTTATATTCAAGACATAAGTCCTATTGAAGATGAACAACTTGCTACATATACAAAAGCTCTTGCTGAGGGTGCAAAAATAAGAGTCAAAGGAAAAGCAATTCAAGAAACTGAGGCAGGATATAGAGCAGAGAGAACTTACAACACACTTGATAAACTTGCAGAAAATGAGGGCAGTACCTCTTCTGCATTTACAGGCGCTGGTATTGGTTTAGGAGCAGGTTTAGGTTTAGGGAGTAAATTTATGGATTTAACTACTAATCAAATGAATACTAATTCTGTTACTAGCAATAACCCTAGCACCATCACAGACCAAGAAATTCAAAGTAATAAAAAAACTCCATTAGAAAGAATTTCAGAATTAAAAAAACTATTTCAAAATGATTTAATTTCAAAAGATGAATTTGATCTAAAAAAGAAAATGATTATTGACGAATTATGAGAAAGCAGTTTATTAATCTAATCTTAATCCCATGTACTTTCCTAATAGTAATATTAGGTACAATATTTTTCAAAACATGGCCACTCCCATTTTTATTATTTTTGGCAATTGTTTCCGAACATTTATTTAAATGGATGTTATCTGTTAATTCAACGTACAGTGATTTTAGAATTTTTTATACTGATCAATATTTCAAATTACAATACTTAGGAATTCTATTTCTAATTTACATAATAAATACAATTTCATGGAAATATACTAGCTTTTGGTCTATCTTCGCTTATTCTGCGAACTTTATAATTTTCAGAATTATAGGTTCTACAGGAACTGATCAATTAGCTCAAACTCTTGGTGCTACAAGTAGACCAATTTTATCTTCATTTGACCTTTGGGAAGAAAATAAGAATGCGCTATCAAATTTATTGGAAAATTCAGATGACACAGATTTAAAAAAATTTATGAAGGCAAAATTAAATTATTCTTCTTTCTTGAGAACAAATAAAGCAGCAAATCTAATAAAACAAACTACGAAAGCTTCAGATGAAGAATTTGAAAAACTTATGTTAAAAATAAAAGATTTACTTTAATAAATTCAAATCATTTTCTCCAAAGATAATAATATTTTTTCATCTAAAGACCTTTTCCTCAAATTTTCCTAAAATTAGTTCGTTAATTGTCGAGTTAGTCCACACTTTTTCTCTAAATGTACTGATATGGCTATAAGTCTTAAGTATATACTTAATCTTGCGGATGCTTTGGGATCACTAGGCCTAGGGTTCAAATCCCTACGTCCCGAATCGTATCTCAGCGATTGCTATTTTGCTTGTGCTAAAGAGGTGCTAAAACCCGTTGTAACATTTACAGGATTAGAAAAATGATCTAGTTCCTTTAGCACTACTATTTAAATACTTTGTGGGGGGAAATACTTGGTATATATTTATTTTTATTTAATTAGGCTTTAATGTTTTAAGTTAAATTAAGAGAAATAATTATTAATTCAAATGAAAAAGCAAATTGAAGAGGCATCTAAAAAGAAATCTAAAATCAGTATGTTAACCGATTTCATTAGCCTTTCTGGAGCTGTTTTCTCTATTGGGACAATAATTTTCTCTTTGACCGAATTTAATAAACCCTATGCAAGACCTGATTTTTTATTTGTCTCAGGTGCTTTTGGATTGGCTACAAGTTCAGCATTAGCTTGCATATCTTCTGTCAATAAAAATTCTGAACGCCAAACTGAACTTTTAAAATTAATAGCATCCAGAGAATAATGATTAAAAGAAAAGAATACCAACTTCTATATTTAATCCCAGCTTTTATTGGTTTTTTAACTTATGGAACTTTTGGATTGTTTACGAGCCCTTTTGCTTTTTGGATAATATCTTGGATTAGTAAGATTAAATTTAACGACTATTTTAATACTTCAGCTTCTAGATGGACACTTTGGTTGCTTTTAGGGGTTGTATTAATACCCTGGAAACCAAACTATAGATATAAACCATCGATAAATATTTTTGGAGATGTAATGCACCCAGCACCATCATCTATTAAGCTTCAATTAGTTAATGGGATTAAAGAATGTGTTGTCCGTGAAGGAGATGGATTATCTACAAATTTTTATGATGTATCAAGTTTTAATAAAACCCATCCTATATACAAAATAGAGCGACATAAAACATCAAAAAATTCCAATACCTGTTTTGCTGCAATTGCTATCCAGCATAAAAAAAAATATCTAAACTTTTTTGATCTTTTCCCCCTTAAAGAGTTACCTAATTATGCGACTTTAAAATTAGATTATGATATTAATACGGGTAGAGCTTTAAGAACATGCAATTACATTTCGAAATATGATGGATGCAATGCAGGAAATACTTGGTAATAGGTTCTTCCTAGAAGTTTGCTTGTAGGTCGTTCATACGCACGAAAATTTTTTAGCGTCAGCTATATATGAACATGACGCTGTCATTTTGATATAAGGCAATTTAGTTGGAATTAGCGAGTTTTAAATACAACTTAAGATCATAGTCGTTAATCTCTATCCAATTATTAGACGTCAAGTTGTTTCTAATATGCTGAGCTAGTGTTTTACCTTGAATTTGCTTCATATAAAGGTGTTTTTGACCGTTTATTACCTCTAAATAGGGTGATAATGCCCCTTTTTTTTCTAGCTGATAAAGTGAATTTCTAGATTTAAATCCTAGGCACTTAGTTGCTTCAGTAAAAGTACACCACATAGACTAAATATATGCAAATATGTATATACTTTTTTGGTTCACTTTTGGAGACATAACTCCTAATAACAAAGTATTTTGTCTTAACAGTAAAATCTACAATATATTAAATTCTTAACCCCCTCTCTCAGATAAGCACTTAGCCCATTGCTCTGGACACTCTCGTCTACAATCCCACATAGGGTCGCCACATGGGGGAAGTCCACAAATCCCTGGTTGAACTGCGGTACATACAGGTATTGGAGGTTCATCTTCATCTGGATTATTGTTATTTCTAAAATCAATACAATTCTGATAAGTTGCTGGCCATTTTATTTTTAACCCATTATTCATATTCATTGAGATTTCACATTCTTCATTTATATTTGCTTTTACTTCTCCTGAGCAATTTGAAGACGTATAAGAAACTTTAGGAATATTTGCCAATCTCAAAGGCTCATCAGGATTATTTAAGCAATTTTTATAGCAATCAATTAAAGATATTTTAGATACTTGTAATAGTGCAGAATTAATTACTGTTTTGAAAAAAGGTAATCCTATAACTCCAAGAATTGTTAAGACACCAATAACAATAATTAATTCAATTAAAGAAAATCCTTTCTCATTTGAATTGAAGAATGATTTTTTCAATAAATAAATTCTTTTAATAACCTTAGATTAATACCTATTTAGAATTAAGAAATAAATCTTACAAAATAGTTTAGTTTTATAAATTTTTTGGGTTCACTTTTGCGTCTAACCCATTTAAGCCACCAACTGTTTTTCAAATTTATCGTAAGTATCGTCTGGTATAAATCTTGCATAATTTGCAGCATGTACCTCTTTTGTATGACCCATTACTTGAGCTATATCCTTATCATTTAAATTTAATTCAACTTGTCTTGCATGAGCTACTTTTGCAAACCTATGACGGAACGCATAAGGCACTAGTTCTTCTTTTTGTTTTTCTGCTTGATTTCTAAATTTTTTCCATAATTTATTTCTAATTAATTTTGTTCTTAAAGCATCACTAGCAAGATTGGGAATGCCATAAATATTTTCAAGCTTGTTATTCCAAATTCTCGCCTTATTTTCTCGTCTAACTCCTACAAGACTTAATATCCTTTTTATCTCATTTAAAGAAGGAGGTGTAGGCTTGTCATTACACGATTTTTGAGTATATAAATAAGGTTCCCTATCGGGACAATTAGGATCAGAAACAGCTTTAGTTAAATAACCTAATTTGTAATAAGTGTGCTAAACAGGTCTATCGACATGTCCTGCTCTCCATAATCCAATTGCGTCTACAGTCAATATTTCGTTAAATCCTGCCCTCTCAAAACTTCTACAATTACCAGCTCCAGCATAAGCGAATCCACTTGGACAACTATTACCAGTAAGTTCTGTTTTACCTTGAATCAATCTCATACTTGGAATATCAGAAGATTTTGTAGTCATTGTTTTTACACAACCAGCAAAATCAGCAGCTTTTAAACAAAATTCAGCTACTTTAGGATCTACATTTGCATTAACAGCAGTAGGTAAAGCGATAACAGCTAGTAGTGGGAGTAGTAAGCGTTTCATTTAATTTTTATCTTTTTGACTAAAGCTTTTCCAATACCTTTTAATTTTAATAATTCCTCTTCTGGTGCATTTTTTACTGCTTCTGGTGAAAGATAACCAGCATCCCAAAGTAAACCAGCAGTTTTACTAGAAACTCCATTTAGAGTAGATAATTGATTTTTAAAGAAATCATCTGGAAATTTAGCTTGAGTAACTAATTTTTTATAAATACTTTTATACTCCTCTGAACTTTGTGACATTACATCATTAATCTGATATAACTTTTCTTCTATAGACATATCAGACTCGACAATAGTTCGGAAATCAATTAAGTAACTAATCCAATCTTTCAGAGCCTTAGATTTTTGTTTAAGTCTTCCAATTTCAGTAGGAACACCAATGAGATCAGGCACACTATCGTACCCACCCTCTAAAGCATAGTCAGTCGTTTCACACCATATTCCAAGATTGTTATAAGGTTTATTACCATCAAATTTGTTATGGCCAGTAGGTTCTCCTAGTAACTTTGGTTCAGATTTACTTCTAACTACTTCATCATGTTTTTCAAGGATATATTTTGGAGTATTAATACTAAGAGTTGCTGAATATTGCCAGACTTTCTCTTTACCAAAAATCGAATCAAATAATCCCATTAAAAAAGAGGGTTGTTATACCCTCTAATTTATATCAGCTGTCAATAATTATGAAGTACTTTGATCTGAATTATGCCTACAAATAATGATTGTAAATAGAAGTTTTCATCCAACCCTCCGCTAGTAATTCCTTATATTCTTCTCTAGCTATTTCTAAAGTCTCAATTCTACTTCCTTTTATAACTGGCTTACTTGATCGCTTATAAACACAAGCGTATTCAATTTCCATTACTTCTTCTGCTTGTGGCAAAGCACTTTTAAACTTTTTGAATATTTTTATCCTATTTCTTTGCCTGTTAATAAGAGTAAATTTTTCCACTATTTTTTATTGATAGACCAAGAATCCTTAAATAAAGAAAATAAAGTAAGGACTATAAGATTAACTACAGCGTAAATAATTCCCCACTTTGGTCTAAATAGGTTAGAAACCACAGTAGAAGCGATAATTATAAAAATACCTGATATTGTTAAATCTCTAATAGATAACTTCATTTTTAAATTCCGTCTTCGTCTTCACCAAATGGGCTATATCTAATATCCCAAATTAGTACTACAGCTATTGATAAAAGCAATAAACCAAAAACTACTTGTGCAGGAGGAAATATCATTTTGGTGTATTCTTTTCTAATGAGTTTTTAAATTCTAAGTTTCTTGCAAGTCTTTCGAGACTGGACCAGGTTGAATAATCCTTTTGAGCTTCCTGGATTATTTTTTGCTTATTTTTTGGGGTTAATTTAAACCTTTTTAAAAGTTTTCCTAATTTAATTGAGTTGGCAGAATTACAAGTATTCATTTTAAAAATGAGATACCCTCCTTAAGTTGGTTTTTAAGAAGGGACTTTTAATCTCTTAAGAGGTTTGGCCTCGATTAATTCATAGCAAGGAAATTAAAAACTAACTACAGCGATACAAGAAGTTTGAATTTTTATTTATTTAAATTATTTCCTCTAACGTCGAAACATATAAATCTTGCATTTTTGTAAGCCAATTAACTTTATCTTCCCAGTTAATGTTATTGGTTAAATCTCCGTCTGATTTTTGATGGAAAAATACCCCTCTGTTCTTATCGCCTTCTCCTATTGATGAACCTAAGTCTTTCTCTAAAATATCCTGATGAGGTTCGAGTTGTTTGTATACATCATCCGAGTCAGCGTTTCTTATCCCTCTTATAAATATTCCAACATTTTTTTTTGCTAAATAAATTGAAACAACAAAATTTGAATTGGGAACTTTTCTCCAACGAGAGCTAGTTGACTTCAAAGATTCATAATTTTCTTGATCAGGATACATTTCAATCAATTTCTGCCAGAAAGCAAATCTCCATTTTGATAATTCGCTTTGTTCTCCAACTGTTCTAACCTTATTCTTGATTTTTCTATCCCAACTATTTGGCTTGGCTACTATTTCAAACATGGGAGCAATTGATGAGTCATCAATTTGAACTGCTTTTACTTGAACAGCAAAAAAGGCAAACGGTTCTACCGTATTTTCATTAAGCCATTTAACTGCTGATATATGAGGTTCCCTAAAACTACTAGCTACCCATATAATTACCTCTGCCTCTAGACCTGCAAGATAGGTAAGTATCTGTCCTAAGTGAGTATGATCAGTTTGTTCTAATTGATTTTCAATTAAAATTCTTCTGTCATTCTGAGGATCTCTAGCAATGATATCTGCCGAAAAAGATTCTACTTTCACCTCCTGACCTTCAAGTTCCAACTGGATTCCTATTTCATTAGATAGATATTCAAGATTATCTGCAAGCCAAGGAGTGAAATCTAGAGCTTCATGGCCCCATGCTTCTCGAAGATTTACATTTTTAAGTTTTCCTAATTTAGTGTCCATTGATATAACTTATTATCCATCAAGCCTCTCAGCATAATCTCTTAATATCTCCGCCATCTTTTTAGGGGGTATTTCTTCCTGATATTCCCTGCATAGATCAAAGAACTTTTCTAAGAATTCTTTCATTTATCAATGTAATACTAATTACCAATCATTTTATATCTAATGTCAATTATCAAGAAAAGACTGGTTGATAAGGTGTTTGTCCATTCATTAAAGCTGTATCAATTGGTTTACAGATATTCATAAGTGCATCTTGTCCAAACCCTGGGCCAGAAGGTCCATCTATAAACTCCTGAAATTCCTCAGCAGAAATACCTTCTTTTACTTCCCAAAAACAATATATAGGGCCAGTTTTAGTTACGGCATTTGCAGAATGGTTATAAAATCCTTTTTCTTTATTGGCTGCCACCGCATCGTCCCATCCACCGCCGGGGGCCATTGCTGCATAAGCTGTTTCCCACCATTTTTCAGCTTTTCCTGCCTTAAATTCATGATGAACAATATAAAACGTTGAAGACATAAAATAATATTTGAACTGATGGTTAACATACCTTGAATAAGTTAAGGGAAGATTAATTTATTTCCAAATTTAGATTTTATATCTCTGAATCAACTTTACTTGAACATCAATATTATCCTCGAATTGTTTATGAATTCAGTATGACTTTAAGTTCTTACAGAATGCATAGGATTTATCTGGCCGCAACCATGGGTTATGGTCTTGGCTCTGATGATCCAGAAGAACTTGCTTATTACAATAGGTTGAGAAAAGAAATGGATGATATGAAAAAGGACTCAATCAAGAAAGGGATACCACTTACTTGGGATATCCCAGAGGGAATTGAATGATGAGCCTGAATACTTTTATAGCAAATATATTTTTTGGGAGTTGTATGAGTTTTACTCACTCTATTTCTTGGAGGTCATTTTAAAAGTAATATATGCAAACCCACCAAGCAATATCAAACTAACAAGGCCATAAGTAATTGCTATGCCATACATATATGTCACTTGGCTTTTAAACGTACATAAGTAATCTGAAAAGCATTTGCAAATTTAGGAGACCATTTTTTATTATCACCAAACTTCTTACCCGCTTCTTCGCATAATTCTAAGGTTTTCATAGGGACTACAAATGGCTTTCTGTCTTCAATCCCTACAGGATAATATCCTGCAACCTCAGCATTAACAGCAGTAGGTAAAGCTTTTGAAGCTAGTAGAGGAGGTAGTAAGCGTTTCACTAAAAATATCTCCTATAAGGTCTTCCATCTTTGGTCATATTATTAGTATATCTTCGAAAGAACCTTATAAGTGTTTATTTAATTAGTTCCTTAAAGCCTTTCGATATAGAACTAGTCCTATGCACGGAGCACCACGGAGCACCCTATTGGTCATTTGATGGAAAGATTTTAAATGATATCTACAATGAAACTTGTAAACATTACAGATTCGATTGAGTTACTTATGTCGATATTAGTTACTTCCCCTTGCCCAGAAAGTATTGTTGAGGAATTAGGTATTAAAAGCTGGCCAATATGGACCTGTGAAGTAAGTTCTTTTGATTGGACTTATGCCGATAAAGAGACTTGCTTATTGCTTGAGGGTGAAGTAACCGTTACTCCTGAAGGAGGAAAACCTGTAAAGTTTGGTGCTGGTGACTTAGTAATTTTTCCAGCAGGAATGAATTGTATATGGGCTGTTCATAAAGCAGTTCGTAAGCATTATAGGTTTGGTGATTAAGTGCTTCTCTACTAAGTTTTCACAGTGTGTTTATGCGAGTGTTTTTGGTGCAGCTTTAAGCCTCTTTGTTATAAAAGTAATTAAGTATTTTATTTTTAAAACTGTACTTGAGTATTAAAAGATTTATTTGCAAAACTCATTTAAGAGCCTAATCGCTACTCCCTCTTCTTTTGCGTATGTGAAGGCTTCACGCTCTATTTTAATTACCTCCTCTGATTTCTTGCTGTACAAATTATGAGATAAATTTAAATTTAATTCTGTCGAGTACGCAAGCGGAAGGCCTATCCTTTCAGGGTATTTGTTTCTAGAACCACTAAAACAACTTTGTGCAACATGTATAGCCTCATGACTCAATACATTAAGAAAAGTTGGAGAACCCATCTCGACTACTCGATAATCAATCACGATGGTGTCATCACTCGGAATCCAAAGACCTAGAGCACCGCTCTCGATATAATCCAATTTGTTATTAATTTTTAATTCATTAATCCTTTTTAAAAGGTTAATTACATCTTCTCTATCTTTTTTATAGTAATTAGGACCTAATAAAACTCTTTCTTTAACCTCTTCTAATGAAATTTTACCTTCACCTGGCTTCTTGATATATCTGTAAGTAGAGGTTCCGTCATTATTGTGAATTATTTTGGGTGTTAATTTTTTATCAGAATTATAAAGATTAATGCTTAAATTATTTATATTAATTGATTGATTATTTGCCTGATTATTGGAAAAATTATTGAATGAATTTTTCTTTTTTGGGGATGAACAATAAATTAATAAAGGTAATAGAAATAGTAGGCCAAATAAAAATTTTTTCATTGAAAAAAAGAGGGGGTCTACTCCTCTAATTTAGATCAGCTGTCAACAAGAGGTGCAAGTAGTAATTTATGTATACAACTAGTCCCCGGTTTTAAAACGTCCATCTAAAACCACCACCGTAAGACTGCTCATCTTTTCCATCTGCTAAGCCATATTTTGCATTTAAATTAAATATAAGATATTTAGTACAGAAAACATTAGCACCTACTTTTATAAAGACATTGTGTTGACCAAATGTTTTTGCAGATACCAAAGTAGTTGCATCAGAATTCCCAGTTAACCCTCCTTTAAGACCTCTATGATTATCATCGACAAAAGTATCCATTTCATAATTTAGGGCAAGTGAAGGAACTAAAATCCACTTTCCTCCTTCCATTGAGATTTGCTTATCTACACTAATTCCTGTTTTAAAGAGAAGAGATTTTACCTTGTTTGGATCAATGGTAACTAAATCTCCACTACCTGATTCACTAAATCCATCTTGAGTATGGGCGGCATAAGCAACTCCTACTAATGGCTGTAAACGGATTGGAGTTTTCATATTTTTAATATTCTTTTTTATATCCCAGATACCATTTATCTCTGCTGTATATCCATCAGTATCGTAGACAGATGTTGCTGATGTAGTTGAGTAATTCCTATTAGCTTTGTAATCAAAATCAGATCCGCCAATCATTCCTTTTAAGGTGAATTTATCACTTACTTTCTTAACTCCATAAATAGAATAGTGAGTGTTAGTGGAACTCAAGCTAGCTACTATACTAGAAAAATTGTAATTATCTAAATTAGAAGAACCAACACCATATGCAACACCAGCTTTCCATCTATCATTAATAGTTTTCTCTACATTTATTGAAGTATTAAATTTTGCATAATCATATCCTCCATAACTGCTATTGCCATTAACAGAAGCAGTTGTATTGTTCGCATTAGTATAGACACAATAATCAGTATCTCCAATCACCCAGCCATAGTTATTGCATTCTCCTGCTTTAGCTAAAACCAAATCTCTATTATTTTTAATTGATCCCAAACCGACATTCTGCATTGCGGCATATGGTTGTACCCATTCTGTTCTAAGAGTGGTGGAACTTAAAACCAAATGTAAGGTGGATTCTTTTTGGATGTTGTAGTCGCTTAAAGTTCTCCCATCCTCAAGTTGTTTACCAGCAAAGGTCAAGCTTTGTTGATCTGGAGGTATTCCTTCTTTATCTTGAATTTTTGCCTTGATATTTTGAATTGTATCGTTAGGTTCCACATCAAGGGTTATAGTTTTGCCTGTTAACGTTTTTAAGAAAATCTGCATTGTAGCAGTAACAGCAGTAGGTAAAGCGAGTGCAGCTATTAGTGGGAGTATTAAGCGTTTCATTTAAGGATTAAAGTCTCTGCATTTTGATCTTTCGTTTTCATAATCTTTTATAGCAGTGTCCCATTCTGATAAATCTGCTTCTTTTCCAGAAATATATAATTTCATTTGTTTCGAATAGTTTGCTGATTCAATACGACTATTGAATGAAGCATTGCAAAAAAGTATACTTCCAAATTTTTCATAGTCCGTATAATCTCTATTCGCAGCAAATTCAGAATTTGCCCTTTTCTTCTCTAATGCTTTATATTCCAAATCCTCAATGCTAGGTTTTGGACGGAGTAAGAATGCTTTATATTCCAAATCCTCAATACTAGGTTTTGAAAGGAGTAAGGATGGTTTCTTTTGTATATTTATTAGATATGCAAAAAGGAAAACACAAATAAGAAAAACAGCAAATACTCTAATTAACCAAGTGTTAGTTTTATTCATTAATTAATTACAATTAGTAAGAGTTTCATCTGTTGGCATTCTCTACAAGCATTTTATGAATATTATTTACTTGAATCTTATTTAATCTAAAATATTCAGTCTGGGGTATTCTTTCCTCTTTAAATTTTTTATGAATTGCCTTCTCAAGTCCCTTGTAATTTTTACAGCGAACAGAGTCTAAAATTTCATCAGGATTTAGTCTATTCATCCTATTTAGTAAATCTTTGGTTATTCCTATTTTATAAAGATCTTTATTTCTTATGAAATAAACAAAACCATATCGAGGAGAACCATACTTTTCTGCGTCAGGCTTATCTTTTACCTCTCCAAAATTATCTAAATAATCTTCCTCCTCTTGTAATTTTTTAGCATATCTATCTTTTTCATTTTCTACAAAACCAAATTTAATTATTTTATATAAGAGGTAAAATCCTATTAATCCCAACGACCATTGCCATAATCCCCCTGCAAATAACAGAAAAGAAAGAAGTATTAAAACTAAAAATCTTCCGAAAGAACTTCCTCCACCGTAGGATCTATACATTAAAAAAGAGGGTTTTTATACTCTTTAATTTAGATCAGCTGTCAACTAATTCAATTATGGCAGATACATTTCCCACCTTCCCAAACAGAGCATTTCTTCTTTTTACATTTCCACCTTTTTTTACCTTTTTTCATTTATTTATAAAAAATCTTATTTTCTAAAACTATGCTTCTAAATTTTAAAAATACTAATAAAATCTATAAATAAGCATCTAAAAAGTTATTCTAAAAGATATTTTGTTTAGCAAAAAATTCTTCCCATTTATAAATCGCGGTCAATCTAAGAATTTAATTTCTATATTAATAATTTCTATTTTATCTGGTTATGGGTTTCAAAAGACGATAGCTGCGAATAATGAAACTAACATCACCGTTGGTTTAACATGCGGAATAGTAGGTTGGAATAATGGGAAATGGGAGGAGCTTTCTTTAAATAGTGGACACCTTGATGCTCCTTGGTATACGGGTGAAAAAGGAGGAGATCGTTGGACAGAAAATAAAAATAATAAAGCTTCAAGGATATGGTCTGATAAATATTTTGTACAAAATTCCATCAATTGGATAAGGTTTGCATATTTTTCAGATGAAATTACCCAACCCACAAGAACGATGGTTCGTCATCACAGATGGAAAAATCCTACTTCTAGTCAATTTACTTGGACTGATGATAATAGAGTTCAAAATTGGGCACAGTATATAGGCAACTGCTCAACTGAGAATGGTATACCTGATATTGGCATTCCAACTGAATATATTGAGTTGTTGGCAAAAGATATAGTGTTAGAAGTATCAAATACTAGAGAGAACAACTATAAAATGGCACTAAACTTTTTACCGAAAAGTTTATTTGCAACTGGAGGAAAAGCCATTCAGGCTTATCAGAACGACCTCGTAACTGCTGTTAAAAAGAAATCAATAAATAATAAAAATGAAAAAGTTTTATTATGGACGTCAATATTTAGTGGAAATAACTCACCTTTTGATTTTAATACTAATAATTTTGGAGAATATGGGAATTGGAAAAGTGATCATAATGGTTTTCTTATTGGTCTAACTTATGAATTTGGTTCTAATAAATTTATTTCTATATTTGGAAATAATGGTTTTGTTAAAGTAGATTTTCTTGATCAAGGAGGAGGAACATATAAACCTAAGGGGAATGGTTTTGGAATTGTTATTGGTAAGGAATCAGAAAAAAATTATTCGCATTTTCTTTTTAGTAATACAAGCTTTAGTGGCAAACACAATCGCGGACTTATCCCGGTTGGTGACTTTGCAGGTGGATCCGCGAGCGGGAATAAGAGCATAACTTCTTACGTTTTTGATCTAACGATTGGCAAAAAAAAAGAGGTAAATGGATTTCTCATTAATCCTGAAATAAGTGGCACCTGGAATCATAATATAGATCATGAATGGAAAGAGTCAGGCGGTGATCCCTTTAATCTTCAATACAGTGAATACGAAGATAATTTTCTTCTTACAGAAATCTCAATTGCCATATCAAAAAAGGCTAAAGTTTATGAGAAATTCATATTAACTCCAACAATTAAAGCTGGATGGATTGTTGATTGGGATTTAAATAATAAGCCAGCAAGAATTACTAATATTAAAAATAATCAAATAATAACTATTAAACCTGATGAACAAAACCAGCAAGGATTATTAATAGATAGTTCCCTAAAACTAGTTCCAACGAAAGATAGTGAGTCTAAGCTTGAGGCTGAAGTTTCATATGGAATAAAAATTTGGGAATCAAACCAAAAGTTTTCAGATTGGAGAGCCGCAATAGGAGTGTCTTATTATTTCGATTAATAATAGATAATCAATTTTTAAAAAATATTATTTTTTTATCTATTGAAGGACTACATGAATTTAAAACTATAAGTCCTCAATAATCCCATAAGTCACGAAATCATTAATTTCATTAATATCCACAATATTCCTAGATATCACTATTTGAGGAATAAAAATGCAAGAAATAATGAATGAGATAAAAGTTAATCCATAAACGTTTGGCTTAAGAATTAAGTCTTTAAGCCTTTTATGCAAAGAATTAGATTTAAATATTTTAATTTCCTGTTTATAAGAAAGTGCATTCTCAATCATTTGATTAAGACGTTCCTTTTGTAATTTAGACATACAAAAATTCCTCCAAAATATTATTTGGCAAAATAGTTTTTAACTTTTTGCGAGCACGAATAATAAGGCTTTCAGTTGCCTTGTCACTTTTTTTTAAGATCCTAGAGACTTCTCTCTGTTTATAGCCGCAAAAATAATGTAGCAAAATGGCTTCTTCCTGTTCTTTAGGAAGTTTTTGAATATTTTTTAAAAGCATTTTTCTTAATTCACTTGTTGTGTAATTTTTATTTGTAATTTCTAAGTTGGAATAATTATCTTTAAATTCTTCAGCACTTTTATATCTCCTAAAAAAGTCCATACAAGTTGAAAAAACGATTTTATGAATATATCCTTCTACACTCCCTTTATTTACCCAATTAGGAGCTGATTGCCATACTTTAATTAAAGAAATTTGTACTACATCATCTGCATCCTCAAAATGCGATGAACCCAAAATCTTAATTGCTGTTTCATACATTTTATATCCCAAAGAGTTTGCAATGAATCGGAAAGATTCCTTATCACCCTTTGCCACTTTGAGCATATAAGAACTAAGGTCCGCAGACATACTTTACTTTCCCTCATTGCTAAATTTATATATCCTTTTTTTCATTTCTTGTTTAACTGCTCGTAGTTCTTTTCTTGATAACTTACCATCTCCATTCTTATCAAAATTCAAAAATAGTTTATCTATACGATCACGATGCGCTTCCATCATCTCGCCTTTAGAGAGAAGTCCATCTCCATTCTTATCGATCTTTTGAAATCGCTTGCGCATTTTTATAAAACTACTTTTCTCAAAGGTTGGATTGGAATAAGAAGGTAATGCGATAAAAAAGGCTAATGCCAAAAATAAAAATGAAAAATTTTTCATAAAGGTTTTAAATATCTTTAAATTATTAACGTAGAAATCAATAAAAATCCTTCGCAAAAATATATAAAGTTCACAAATAGTGGACAAATGTTGATTGAGTTGTCAGGACAGACTACTCAAAACTTAGAAAAAATAGTCATAGATTGGAAACTTAGTGCTACGCTAGAGCTGTTAAGTGCTTTGGGATCACTAGGTCGCAGGTTCGAATCCTGTCGCCTCGATCAGTTAAAGCAGTAAGTTGTAGCTAATAATATATTTAACCTAAAAATTAGAGTGCCCAAAATGTAACCAAACCCATAAGTTATAGTTTTTTATTATGAAAAAATTCCTAAAAGAATTTCAATTTAAATGGTGGAGTGGGGAAATTGATACCTCAGACTTTTTACTGTTTTTCCTTCTTGCTTTAGCTTTCCTTCCCATTCTTCCTTATGAAAAGAAAGATGGAAAATTAATTTCAGTATTGGGATTGGAAGCTAATGTTAATAATTGTTATGACCTTGGGATAAAAAATCTAGAAGAAGGAGGAACAAAAGAGGGTGATGTCCTAAATTCATTAATGAATTATATGATTTAGATTTTCCATTAAATAAGCATCGCGAATATCTATTAGAGAAAGGATACGAGAAATATCTAATGAATTGTATTTTATTTAGAGACTTGTTTGTTTATAACTTTCATTATCAAAGTGAGCAACGTTACATCCTAAATTCGTACGTACCTTCTCCAGTTCCCGTAGTTTGGTTTTCAAGACTATTAATAAAGCAATTTGTAGATGAAGTAACTTTGTCGCCATTTCGAATGGAAGAACTTAATTCGCATCTAAATAAATGTTCAAAGTATGGGAAAATGTTTACTCCAAAGGGATACTTAGATGGTGATTTTAACTATTAAGAGGAGTCAAAATAAAATTAAAAATTAAACCCATAAATGATTATTCATTAGTGCCCAAAAAGTGCCCAAGATTTAAAATAAAACTGGATTATTTTTAAAACTACTCGTGAAATTCTTTTGCCACAATTTAAGTCTTAAAAAACTACTACATAATGCGGGCTCTTTGGGAGCACTAAGTCACAAGTTCGGATCCTGTTGCCCTGATCTGTTATAGCGATAAGTCTCAGCTAATACCTAATCCTCGCAAATAATTGCTTCACGCCTAACTTGAGTGAGAGTATGCTCTAAAGATATTTTTAAAATAACTTTAAATTTTCTAACCAAAAATATTCTTTGAATTATGCTTATTTTAGTTTCACTAAATTTAATGAAATTAGACAACAAATTAACTTCCTCTAATTCTGGATTTTCTTTAATAGAGTTGGTTGTCGTAATTTCAGTACTTTCAATATTAGGTGCGATTGCGATTCCATCTTTTATTTGTGTTCAAAGAAAGGCTAAAGCAACTGCTGCTTTAAAATCTGCAATAAATATTCAAAAAGAATGTGAAATTTCAGGTGCTCTTGACGTGTCAAATATTTCTTCTTTTCAACGAGTTAATATCTCTGGATATAAAGCATTATTAAATTCATCTTCAAGCGGAAAAGTTCAATGTGGCAATAAAAATATAACCCTAGAACCCAACATTAATAATGCAAATTTGTTGCCAACATTTATATATTCCATGACTAATAAAGAATTAACTTTTTCTTTCAAAGGAATTAAGGGAAAGAATTTTAAAACGTGTTTAGCTTTAGTTTGTGATGATGATAATGAAGCTTATATCTCAAGAAATAGTCAACTCATCACAACTAATAGAGCAAATGTATTAGCAAGCATTGAGCAAAATTCTGAGGTTGTAATGGATGGAAGTTATTCAGAAAGAGGTTGTTCAGCATATGCGCTAGTAAAAGGCTCTTCATGGGATGAAGCCCAAGAAAATGCAGAAAAGCTAGGAGGTAATTTAACTACCCCAAATAACTCTGATGAAAACAAATTTTTAATTGATGAATATACAGAAAAGTTAACTGAAAGAGACTCTAATTGGAATAACGGAGAAAGAGCTGGGGCTTGGATAGGACTCAAAAGTGATGCCTCTGGTAATTTGAGTTTTGCCAATGGTGAAGTTCTGGATAGAGGGTTTAGTTCGCCTTATGGGGGCTCGCAAGAAAACTACCCAGATGAATACAAAAATAATAATGTAACATCAGGTTTTCATATACTTATTAAAGATCCATCAGGCCATGCACAGAGAAACGGTGGGTTAAATACATGGTGGAGGGAGCCAAATACTGGTCGCGATTATTATTTTAATAAAGACTCTAATGATTACTGGGGTTATAATTATGGTATTGCTGAAGTTCCAATTTGTTGAATTTCAAGATTAATTTTGGGACCAACTTTATAAATTATTTTTTGGTAATTCACCACTGACTGCCTTCTGGTGCACTTGTATCACAAAAGTTATTATTAATTGTCTTTGCATTACTAGCGGAACAATTTTTCTTGACTTTATATTTATCGCTTCTATCTAAAAATATTTCGAAATGAGGAAGAACTGGAATAGGTACTCCACCTATGTCCTGTGTATTTGATTTCGCTGCAATTCTAAAGCAAGAGTCAGAAGGTTGTATTGGAGAGCTAGAACTAAGGTCAGAATCATAAGTAAAGCCAAAATTTAATCCTCTGCTATCCCCAAATGAATTAGTTGTATCCCAGGCGCCGATATCATTAAAAGTTGGATTTCCCGATAAATTTGATTCTGCTACTAAACATTCTTTTAGGATGTTTACAAGAGATTTTTTAACTGCAGATACTTTTGCACTATTTCTTATGCCGATAAATGAAGGGATGGCTACTGCAGATAAAATTGAGAGAACTGCAATAACAATTATTAATTCAATTAAAGAGAATCCGCTGTTATGTGAAAAATCTTTTTTCAAAATTTTCCTATTATATTAACAATAATTGTAATCAGTTTTTATAGCAAAATAGTGGTGTACTTTTTAAAGCTTATATTTATTTGGTTTTTAAATAATATTGAGTAGATATTTTTTTAGAATACTAAAATAAAGTAGATCCTTTCAATTAATAGTGGTTGAATTAAATAAAGATGATAGTAAAAATGGCTTTTCTCTGATTGAATTAGTAATTGTAATTGCGGTTCTCTCAATTTTATCCGCAGTCGCTATTCCTGCTTTTACTGGTGTTATTAGAAGAGCAAGGCAAGCAGCTGCAATTGCTTATGTAGATGCAACAATAAAATCAGGATTTGTTTTTAATTCTGAGGAAGGAAGATGGCCAAATTCTTGGGAGGAGTTTGCTCAAAACAGTAACTACATTGATGCCAATGTTTTGGAAAGTTGTAGATTATATAACTCACAATGTAGCGGTAATCAAAGACCAATTGTTGGAGGTCAATATTTAATAGAATTTTATACGCGTCCTGATGAACTTAGAGTGAGTGCTTGGAGATTTAATAATACTGGGGAAACATCAATGAACAGGTCAGTTTGGGGTTGTTTAAATCTTAGAAGAGGAGGACAAATATATCATTGGAAGAGCGATAATTTTTATCAAGGTCCTTCATGGTCTGGAACAATATATGACGATAATGGAGATACCTTAAGTATGTGTGGTCAAAATCCCTAATACTCGATTTGAAAAATAATTAGGAGGGTTATTTAACTATGTGGTTTATTTTTCAAGAAACTCAAAAGTTATTAGGTACTAAAGGAAGATAAACTCTATATAACTACTAGAAAAAAAGGTTATTTAGACGGCTATATAGAAAATTGTAAAACAAATATTAAATATTTCTAAAAAATAATAATCCTATTATTGGAACTAATAAGGTAAGGAATTCAGTAACTGAAATAATAAAAAATAGTCTCTGTTAATAACCAGATTTCTTGAAGATTTAAAATTTCAAACAAAAAGTCTCTAATAATTTATCTAATGCTGATAATCAGATTTTTTTTGAAAAAAGAAAGGTAATAATATTATGGTTAAATTTCATCAGATTATTTAAAATTTAAAAATATAATTTTAAGCAAAGGATGAATAGTTTTTTACTTTTTTTAACTGGAGTATTTTCGGGAATATTTGCTGGTTTCTTTTTGACTAAATCTTTCTGGAAAACAAACAGAGAAACTGAATTGATTATCAAGTTAAAATCTCAACAAAAACTTGAAAATGATTTGAAAACACAATTTGAAATCTTAAGTTCAAGAATGCTTAAAGAATCAAGGGAAGAACTAATAAAAGCAACAAAAGAAAATGTTTCTGAACCTTTCAATCAACAAGTAGATAAGTTAGCCAAACAAGTAAAAACTCTTAATGATGAATCGAGAGAAAAATTATCGGTCTTGTCTACCACTACTAGAGATTTAAAGACAAAGAATGAGGATGTTGAAAGCGCTGCCAAAGAATTAGCGAATGCTTTACGCAATCCAAATATAAAAGGTAGGTGGGGGGAGGTGACACTTAGAAGAACTATGGAATATGTAGGTCTCAATAGGTATTGTGATTTTGATGAGCAGGTAACATTAATAACAAATGATGGGACTTATAGGCCTGATTGTGTAATAACAATTCCTGGTGAAAGATTGTTTATAGTTGATTCTAAAGCTCCTCTCGATAGTTATCAGGATGCCTTAAAAGCGAAAGATGAGAGGACTTATAAATTAGCTTTAGATAATCATGTTAAAAAAGTACAAGTACATATTAATGAACTTTCTAAAAAGAAATATTCAAATAATAAAACTAATAAAGGAGTCGTATTAGATGGTGTAATTATGTTCATTCCAATTGAAGGTGCATTGGCAATGGCATTAGCTCATGATGAAAAATTACTAGAATATGCTTTTGATAAAAAAATAATTCTCACTTTCCCAACAAGTTTTCTTGCAATTTTACAAAATCTGTCTATGAATATTGAACAAGCAAATTTAACAAGAGGTATTCAAGAAGCATCTAATAAAGCGTGTGAGCTAAATAATGCTTTAGAGGCTTTTTTAAAGAGATTTAATGATATTGGTTTAAAAATAAAACAAACAGTATCTATTTATAATGAAGCTCATAATAAATTGAAAACTACTATTAAAAAAGGAGAGCAATTTGCAGAATTGACTGCTAAAAAAACAAGCCTTTCATTATCTGAAGAAATTTCTGAAAATAATTAAGCAATTTGATATTTAATAATTTTAAATTTATTTATTTCTTAGAATTTAAATAAAGGAAGAATTTAGTAGATTTTGCGGACAAATATTGCTTAATTTGTTATGACAAACTTCGTAAGAGCAAGCTTAAAAATAATTATGGCTTAGAAACCTAGTGATGCTAATGGGGCGTGTGGTGTTTTGTGAGCACTAGGTCGCAGGTTCGAATCCTGTCGCCCCGACTCATAAAAAAAGAACTCATAAAGAGATTTACCCAGAATATCTTTTTTATTTCTCAGTAGTCTCAATAACTAAAATAGCGATTAAATAACGATTTTTTCTTCTATAGCCTTGTATAACTGTGGACGGTTAATCACTAAATAAACCTCTTTTGAAAGCTTCTTCCAAAAAGTATTTCAATTTTTTTAATTATTCTCTTGTTGCGCGCGCCCATTAACGTTTTATTTGTTTTGCAGGTTGCCTATAACTTGAACATCTCCTTTTAAAGATCCTTTTGAAGGAGTGAATCTATCTGAATTTTTAGAATTAATGATATAGTCTTACTAAAAACTTTATAAATTAAAAATGAATATAAAACTTAAATTAGAAAGTTACCTCAAAGGTGGATATCCAGTTAATGAAGATATAGATATGATTTCAAAATTAGATTTTTATGATAAGTTGATTGATTTGATTTCAAATAGCAAAAAAGAAGAAGCAATAGATTTATCTACTAAGAATTTTGGAGGATATTATCACATCGATAACGTAGAAAGTCTGAAAGAAAGAGGTTTCAAGTTTCTAGAAACAGAAGATGTATATTTAAATGATCCTTTTATCGAAGAACTCAGAGGAGGAAAAAAAATTCCGCTTTTTAGATGGATTGGAGCAAGTTTTATTCTTGAAGGTCCAAAAGAAATTATTAGCAACTGGATGGATAAAGATGGAGATAGATATGAATTTAATAAAGAACTTTTTGAAGAGTGGATGGACGAAAATGGAGGCGATGATCTCCAAGATGGTTGTGGATATGCTTTAGGAGAACTAGCTTATGATCTAGAGGGTTTTGGAACTCATGGTTGCATTATTGATAAAGAATTCATAGAGGAATCTTTTAATATTTAGTATCCTTTAGTTTTAAATAATAATTACTTGTGAGGCACTATCTGACCTATGGTTTATCTGGACTGATAAATTTAGAATAAATAGTTTAATTTCTTAGAAATCAAAGCAAAATCACTTTGTAAAGAATTTGATAAAGATGGCAACACATGATATTAAGTTCTTCCTGCTTGGAAGAGGAAGGAAGTGGAGAAGAAAGGATTACCTCTTTGGGTTTTGAAGTGATTTGACTTTAAAATTCACCACATTCTCCTCTTTGATTTTCCGTTTACCCATCGGGGAGTATCACATGTTCCCTCATTAAAAGTTCTTTCAGAATCAACTTTACAAAGTTTTTCAAATGCCTTCGTACCAGGATTAAAAAAAATTTGAAAGTGTGGCAATTCCCCTATCGAAGTATTATTAAAATATCTTGACCTTGCAGTAATACTTATACAATTAGAGTCCAAAGATAGTGGATTTGCAAAACTCAAACTAGTGAAGTAATAAGGATAACCTATACTTCCAAGATCAATTCCTCCATTGTTACTAAAGGTGGTATTCGTATTATTCCATCCAAAAGCCATCCTATAATTAAGTCCATATTCGCCTGGCCTATCTAACATGTTTTGTATTAAACATTGATTCGCGATTGTCTCAATATTTTCTTTTACTGCTGTTATCATTGCTTTTTTTCTTAATGAATCAAAATAAGGAATAGCTAAAGCGCCAAGTATCGATAAAACTGTTATTACAATTATTAATTCAATTAAGGAAAAGCCTTTATCGTTTCTATCTCTTATACCTTTATCCATAAAAAAAAGAGGAAATTATCCCTCTAATTTAGATCAGCTGTCAATCAATAAAAGTTTAGGTTCTAGTTTAGAAATATATAGGAATAATAAATTTATAGATCTTGTAACTTAGGAATCAATATTAGCTGAAATATGAATTAATACTTTTTTTTGTCTGCAATTATCCCAATTCAAAAGATTTATTCCGGTTTTTGAATGCACCCTCTTTATAAGTTATTTCAATAAAAGATTTTGCTCGAAGTAAATATGGATCAATACATTTCGGATCTAATTTTATAGCCTTAGTAAAATCACTAATTAATTTATTATGCTTTCCAAGACTTTGATACATCTTTCCACGACATGTATATGTTAAGAAAACTTTTGGATAGATCTTTATAATTTAAGATATTTAAGAATTAAGTTTTTAGGAAATGGATAATTTTTTAGAAAATCCAACAATTAAGGGTTCAATTATTGTCAAAGAAAATGTATTTGAAGATTTGAGGGGCTCTTTCGGAAGATTATTTGATGATCGTAAATTCTCAGAAGTTTTTTTTAATAATGTCAAAAATATAAATGTTTCAAAGAATACTTCTAAAGGAACATTTCGTGGGTTACATATGCAAACTGGTACTTATTCAGAAACAAAAATAATATTCTGCAGCCAAGGATCAATTATAGATTTATTTATAGATTGCAGATTAGAAAGTTCTACTTTTGGAAGCATAAATGCTATAAAGCTTAGTTCAAAAATAAATAAAACTTTATTAGTACCAAGAGGATGTTTACATTCTTTTTTAACTTTAGAAGATAATACAGAAGTAATTTATTTGACCGATAATTATTATTCTCCAGACAATGAGATATCAGTTTCACCATTTTCTAAAGAGATTCTTAATCAATTTAAACCCTATAAAATTAATATCTGCAGTGAAAAAGACAAAAAAGGAATGGAATTTTCAAAATTTTTTAAGTCTCTTACGAAAACAAACTAATTATTCCTCTTTGGATTTTTTCTAAAACAAATTTCGCTAGTTTGCAATTAGCCTTGAAATTTATTTGCTTTGTGGCTTCTTCAAAATCCCCTCCAACAGGATCATTTGAGATTGCTTTATAACTATTACTGCATCATAATTAGATAGATCCTTTATAGAAATATTTCTTTTTTCAGAAAATTTTGAGCATTATAGTATTTATTATTTAGACTTTTATTAGAGGCAGCACATTGTAAAAATAAATAATTATCTATACCTAATAAACAACTCTTGTCAAAATAGTTTTTTATATTTTTGCAAAACTCAAAACCAAAATAATATATCCTAAGTTTCGAATAACAACCATTATAATAAAAGTCTTATTTGCTTATAATACTTTTTCTTCAATCTTTTGAAAAATAACTATATTTTCATAATTTACCTTATATTTTTCTTTAGATAAAATTTTAAAGCCATGTTTTTTAGCTATATTCTCGAAATATTTATCAGACCTTCTCCAAGACCAAAAAATATATGTTTATTTTATAAATAGAATTATTTTGACTATATTTTTAAAACATCCCACATATCTATCATAATATTAGATCTTGGAGTATGAGTTATTATAAGTAGACCATTTTTTTCTAGAAGATTAAAGGAGCATGAAAAAAATTTATGTAATTGAGATTTACTCATATATGCAAATAATTGTATCCCTAAAACACAATCTCCTCTCCAAGATTTTAAAATTTCCTCTCCATAGATTATTCTTTTACCAAATTTTTTTATTTTTGCAGAATCCATTAATGTGATATCTTCTGCAGGAAAATTTACTTCTTCAACATGAGCAGTTCCACATCCATAACTTAAAATTCTTTTTCCTTTTATGTATCGCTTGATTTGCTTAGCAGTCTCATTTTTCGCTTTCTTGAATCTATCATCGTAGTCTTCATATTTTTCTATATATTCTAAAAAACTCTCATAAGCTTTCTGGTAAAAAAAAGGTTGGTAACTGAATAAATAACTTAATTTTTTACTAGTGATAGGTGAAAATTTAATCTTGCCAAATTTATGTTCCCAATATGGTTTCTCAAATTTAGAAAAAAATTCTTTCATGAAAATATATTCTTAAAATTTATCAAATAATTTAGTTAAATATTTGAATACATTGTATTAAATTCTAATCTAGAATATTTCTTAAAAATATCGTTTTTGTTTTAAGATTTTTAAATATTTGATAAAAGTATCAAATATGTTAAATATCAAATTAATGAATAATTTTGAATAAAAATAAAAATGCTATTGATCTTTAAATTTAAAGTCTCTCTATCAGAAATAAAGTAGATATATTAATATAAAAAAAATATTAAACAATCCATAGTTATTTAATGGAAACTAAAAGAAAAATAATTAGGCTCTCAAAATCATGTATTGGGTCTTCAGAAATTAATGCAGTAACAGATGTACTTAAGCATGAATTTCTTGGTATGGGCGAAGAAGTTAAAGAATTTGAAAATCAATTAAGTAATTTTTTTGGTAGGCCAGCCGTATGCGTTGTAAATGGAACTGCGGCCTTGCATTTAGCACTCCAATCAATTGGATTAAAAAGTGGAGATGAAGTCTTAGTCCAGTCATTAACATATGTTGCCAGCATTCAAGCTATTTCTTCAACAAATGCTAAACCTGTTTTCTGTGATATAAATCCTGATAGTTTAACCATAGATTTAGAGGATGCAAAAAAACGTATAACAAAAAGAACAAAAGCAATAATGCCTGTTCATTATGCTGGAGGTGTTGGCAATCTTAATGAGATTTATAATTTTGCAAATGAATTTAACTTAAGAGTAATAGAAGATGCTGCTCATGCATTTGGTACTAAACATGAAAATAAATTAATTGGTAGTTTTGGAGATATTTGTTGTTTTAGTTTTGATGGCATAAAAAATATTACTAGTGGAGAGGGAGGTTGTGTACTAACTAATGATAAAGATCTAATTAATAAGATTAAGGATGCAAGACTTTTAGGCGTAGAAAAGGATACTGATAATAGATTTTCAGGAAAAAGAAGTTGGGAATTTGATGTAAAAAAACAAGGATGGAGATATCACATGAGCAATTTAATGGCCGCAATTGGGATTGAACAACTTAAGAGATTCGAAGAATTTTCAAAAAAAAGAAAAACTTTTTCAAAGCTTTACTTTAAATTACTTTCAAATAATATACATATAGATATGCCAAAAATTGACTATGATAATGTATTAATGCATATTTTTCCAATTTTACTAAACGAGAAATACGACAGGGATATATTTCGAGAAAAACTATTAGAGAAAAATATACAAACTGGTATACATTATTTTCCTAATCATCTATTAAGTTTCTACCATTCTGAAAGTAATAATTACCTAAAAAATACAGAAAATATCTATCCTAAATTAATAACCTTACCTTTGCATCCTGATTTATGTGAATCAGATATTGAATATATTGTTAGCAGTCTGAATGAGTTATTTTAAAATTTGATTTATATTTTGGCTCAGTTTTAATAAATTTATAAATATTTGAATTATTTTTCAAGATTATCACTTTTGATAAAAAAAGTAATTTCAAATTAAAATATTCTTCTAAGTTTCAATAAATTTTTTTAAGGTTAATTATCCTCTATATAAAATAAAGGGATAACCTTAATGATGTTGAAATGTTCCTCTTTTTAAAGTAAAATGTTAATTTTATATGAAAGTAATAATTCTTGCAGGAGGTTTTGGAACAAGATTAGCAGAATACACAGATTTAATTCCAAAACCAATGGTTGAAATTGGAGATAAACCAATTTTATGGCATATTATGAATCATTATTCGCAATATGGGCATGAAGACTTTTATATAGCACTTGGTTATAAGGCGAATATAATAAAGGATTATTTTTTAAATTATCATTTGATCAACTCAGATTTCTCTGCAGATCTAAGTGATGGTTCTATTGAAATTCATGATAGTAAAAAAATTAATTGGAAAGTTAATCTAATAAATACTGGATTAAAAACTATGACTGGAGGTAGGTTAAAAAGACTCTGTAAACATATAGGAAATGAAACTTGTATGCTCACATATGGAGATGGTTTATCAAATATTAATTTAGATAAGCTATTAAAATTTCATAAAGAGCATGGAAAACTTGTAACAATAACTGCAGTTCGTCCAACGGCAAGATTTGGAGAATTAATAATTAAAAATAATTCAGTTTCCACCTTCCAAGAAAAACCACAAGTACAGACAGGATGGATAAATGGAGGTTATTTTATTTTTGAACCGGGATTGTTGGATTTAATTGAAAACGACGATACTGTACTTGAAAAAGAACCTTTGGAGGAGGCTACCAACAAAGGACAATTAATGGCATATCTTCATGAAGGTTTTTGGCAATGTATGGATACTAAAAGGGATAGAGATTTTCTTGACGAAATGTGGAATTCAGGTGATCCTCCATGGATATCAAGTGAATGAATTTGTCAGAATATAATAATTAAATTTTTTAAATTAAAAAAAATCCAAAATCAAATATTTAAAAATTTTATCAAGCCAAGTTTATAAAATAGTGACTTTGCAAAAAATATAATTAAGGGAAATTTATATTTCTTCGTAATATATAACCTCTCTTCAAATGATTTCTTAAAATTATTTGATAGCGATTTTTCATGAATTCTATAATAAAATAACCTGTCTGAAATATGAATATAATTAATATTCAATCTTTTTAATTTTATAAATAAATCAATATCATAATGAACTGTAAGGTTGGCATCTATAAATTTTTTACCGAGCTTTCTTAATAATTTCTTAGAGAAAAGAGAAGATTGTAAATATACATTAGTTGAGAAAGCATCATATTTTCTACGTTCAAGGGATGAATTTGCGATATTTATATTTTTCTTTATTGAATTATTCTCAATAAATTCATATCCATTTGAATATAAAAGATCATAATTATTCCCAACAGTTAATAATTTAGAGACCCAATTTTTCTCCCATATATCATCTGAGTCACAAAATGCAAAAAAGTCGAATTCGAAACTTTTTTTAAGTACAGCCAAAGCCTTTATTCTGGCCTCGACTAAAGGTACATGTTTTTTTAATCTATGTAAAATTATATTTTTATTAAAATGCTGATAATTTTTTATAATTTCTAATGTTTTATCAGTTGATAAATTATCAACTATCAATATTTTTACTTCAGGATGATCTTGTTTAATAAGACTATTTAAGGTTTCCTCAATAAATGTATCGCTGTTGTAGCAGTTTACAATTAAAACAACTCTTTGTTTTTTCACTGATTATTTTATTTAGATTTAATCATACTTAGGTTAATAATATTATCGAAGATTTCATTTTAAAAAAAACATAATTATTCAAAATTGAGATTCACTATAAAACGTGTACTTATGAAATTAATTAGTAACTATTAAGATTTTTTGAAAGAGCGACTTTTTACAATTTTCATTTAAATGGCTTTAATTAAGTACCTATTATTTCTCTATGACATTAAAACGTATGCAAGCACCTAGGTGGAGTATAATCAAATCTTAAAAACGAACTATAGTATGACTTTATTACTTACTGTTCTTTGGGAGGACTAATTCGCAGGTTCGAATCCTATCGCCCCGATTGCGTTTTTAGTATTCTATGCAGTGATTAAATAGCGATTATTTGTATGTCGTTGTTTAACTTAGGTTTATTAACTTTAGACATATTTTTGAAAACTGGCAATCTGTTTCACTAGGATATATTAAGATAATATTTTTAGATACGTACTTACTCAGCAAATTATTACCTTTGATTTTCTCTCCACTGGGGGTTGTTTTAATCCTATTATTGGTTTTTATTTTTAGAAAAAAAGTAAAATTTATTTATTCAGCATTTATTCTCTTACTTATTTTTAGCAATGGATTGTTTTCTGATATTTTGTGGAGATTATTAGAATATCCATTGAAGAGATTAGATTATTCTTTACTTGCTCCCTCAGATGGGATAGTTGTTTTAAGTGGAGGATTGCATTTGCCTCCAGGAGATACAAAAATAATTGAATGGTACGACCCAGATAGGTTTCTTGCTGGAATTGATCTTTATAAAGCGAATAAATCAAATAGGTTGATTTTTACAGGAGGAATAAATCCTTTAACTCCTGAGTTACCTCCAGAAGGAGATGTCTTTATTAAGGAAGCTATTTCAATGGGGCTACCAAAAGAAGATTTATTTACCACAGATCCTGTAAATAATACTCTTCAGGAAGCTAAAGCAATTAAGAAATTACTTAATAATGACTCGTCCTTAATTCAAAAAAGGGTCATTCTAGTAACAAGTGCCTTTCACATGAAAAGGGCAAAAAAAGTTTTTGAGGGTGAAGGGATAAGTGTTCAACCATATCCTGTAGATTTTAAAAGCAATAAAAGTTTTTTTGCTTCATTACGTAATCCATTAAGCTGGATGCCCAGTGCATCTTCTTTAAATAAAAGTTCTAACGCAATTAGAGAAATCATTGGAAGATTTATCTATGGAGCTTGGAGATAGATTTTTAACTAACCTTTTAATTAGCGATTATCTGTATATCTACTACAGTCTTCGTATAACTTAAATACAATCCTGAGATTTATCTTTATTACTATCTTTTGACTCATAAGTTCTACCAATACAAGTATTATTTAAGGAGTATCTCAATTTGTAGGTTTTGTTCTTTTTGAGCACTAGGTCTCAGCTTCGAATCCTGTCGCTCCAATTGGAGTCTCAAAGATTAGATATTTGTTCTTTGTGTGATTTGTTTGTAATAACCCTCCTCACCGAAAATATTTTTTCATACGACCTTTTTTTCGGTATTAATACAAGATCACCTTAATTACTCTAAAATTATTGATGATACCTAAAAAAAATTAAATAACCTAGAACTATATAAATAATTAATCACAACTATGAGAAAAATATGTAATATTTTTCAAGATAAACTATTTGCTTGTGGAACAATAAGGAAAATAATAAGACCAATATGCTAATTGAGGGTTAACAAGGAATTAAAAAAATATTTTATTAGTTAGGTTCGGACTCAGGATAATTTTTTAATTCTCACCATCTAATCTTTTGAGCCATTCCAACCAGTATTTACTCGCTTCAGCTGGAGTGAAAATTTCATCCTCATCAGGTATTTCTCCATCAACTGCCGCTTTTGCAATATCTTTTTTTCTCCTTATCCTATCCATTTTATTTCGACACCAGCTCCAACTATCACCATTCGGCAGATTTATATTGGTTAAAGGAAGGTAAACTCTTACAGATTCAAATTCAGTCCCATCTCTATCCAATCTTCCTATGGATTGTTCAAACTCAGTAGAGGTCCAAGGTAATTGAAAAAATACAGCTTTACTACATACAGATTGAAGCCCATCAACTCCAGTCCCAACGCACTTTACAGACGCCACCAAAACCTCTGTATCTCCTCTAATAAATTCATCGAGAGAATCTTTAAATCCATCTTCAGTTGCTTTTTTATGATCTCCCGTATACACAGAAAAACTAAATTGATTTTTATTGAGCCAATTTGTAATTGGTATTAAAGTCCCTTTGATTTGTGTTATGAAAATTATTATTCGTTCGCCTTTCTTAATACACTCGTTTAAAACGCTCAATTTTGGTTTAACTAAAAGCCTTTCAACATGGTGATATAAACCATTTCTTGTATATGCAATTATCTCAGGTAGCAAAGCTGTCGCATCAACATTTTGGGGTATAATTTCTGTCCTAGGCAAGTTTCCTGGATTCATTCTTATTCCATTTAAGATGAAGTGTTGATAAAGGTTCATGCATGAATTAAAATCATTTTCTTTTACATCAAAAAGAGTTTCCTGAGTTACAAGTTCAACCAAAGATCTTCCTTCATAAATATTATTAATTACTGGAGTTGCAGATAATCCTAATACTCGAGTTTCAGGATTTGAGTTTATTGAAATACGAATAAATTCATTTATTAATCTTCTTCTTTGACTCGATTCATTTAACTTTCTCTGCTTAGATTGATGTATTTCATCGATCACGATCATATCTGAGGCAAAATCAGTACAAAATTTTAAAAGATTATCTGAGAATCTATCTTGAAACCTCTCGTGATTTACTATTACTACATTTACTTTTTTTGAAAACAGATTAATTAACCAATTTTCAGGCTTTATATGAAGTATTGCATCTGGGAAACCTGATCTAAAAGTTCTTATCCAACTATCGATTACTCCATTTGGACAGGAAATAAATATCCTTTGAGAATTACAAACTTGAGCTGCCAATATAGCTGAGAGAGTTTTACCCGTTCCAGTACCGCTGAGGTTAAGTATTCTTTTATCTCTTAGTAATCTAAAAGAAACAAGCTTTTGCATTAACTTTGGCTCCCTCTCTTTTCCCTTCAAATCCCTAAATTTATAGGATTTTGGAATGAGTAAGTTTTTTGCACCATGATATTCTTCAAGAAATTTATTACGGATTTCTTTGCTGTACGTGTCAATTCCCAATTTACTAGATTCAAGATTTCTAATTAAAGTTTCTTCCTTACCTGTATGGACGGCAGCGAAACAACTATCCCAAAGTTTTGATGATGCTTTCGCTTTTAAAAATTCAATACTCTCAACATCTTTTTCGGTAGCCTCCAAAATTCCTGCTGCTTTATCTAAAGCTCTGAGAGTTTTCCCTGGATCAGGATTTTGAAGTTCTTCTTTTGGAATCTCGTTCAATCTTATAGATTTGGAGTCCTCATATTCTCTTTTGAGAATATTTGCTCTTCCCTTAAGTAACCTTTTTTCTTTCTCTTCCTTGGAATTTTTAAGTTTGACTTCACTCCCAAGATTAAGTAATTCTTTTATTGAAGGGACGTCAAGATTATTTGACCAGTCCTCCAAATCTTTTTTATCGACTACACCTGTCTGCACGGCGTCTATTAAGACATCAAAAGTACGACTAAATTTCGCCTGTTCTTTTTTATTGATGCCTTGAGCCTTAAAAACTACGTATAATTCGGCTGGGCTTAAGACAGTTAAATGCTCGCCAAGATCTCTCACAAAAGCTTTGATAAATTGAACAGTAACTCTTTGAGTGCTTCCCGAATAATGCTTTTTATTAAACTTTTGAGCAACTTCTAACCATGAAAAATTTCCACTTTTGGTAAGAGCAGCTATTGCAGAAACTGGTTTTTTATCCTCATATTCTTGAGAATCTGAATCTTTAAAAAAGTCAATTATTTGTGCATAACTTGGCATGATTTCAACTTTTTGTTTTGAGAATTTATTCACATCATTTAGCAATTTAAATAATCTTTCATCGTTCCAATAAAGTCTTCCTCCATCAGTATTTACTAGTTGTCCTTGATATTGAAGACCTATTTTTTTTGCTACACCACTTTGTCCTCCATATTTTTTAATAACTGGCGCCATCCTTTTAGGTGTATCTGTTATCTTTGGCATTAAATCAGGCTGACCAAGAATATTTGCGTGTCTATACAAAAATTCTTTTAGATTTTTAAATTCATTCCAATATCCAAAGCCAACTATCCCTGACTTATTTATCAAATCGTAATGATAATCGTATTCTGTTTTAGGTATCTCTAAGTTATATTTTCTATACATTTCCAGCCTTTCAAAAGGATTAATTTTTGATATATTTTTAAGAAATTCGTTATTTTCTAAAAGAGAATTTTCTTCATCTGGGAAAGGTAAATGATGATAGTTTGAAAAGTATTCTTCGATTTTTTCGCTTTCTTTTGTATTCTTAATTTTATCTAAGCATTTACCATAACCCTTCCTAAAATCATTTGATGAAACACCTATTATTTTAAAAACTTTAGCCTCCATTTGTCTAATTCTTTCTCTAGAGAGTTCAAACTCTCTACCAATCTCAGCTAAAGATTCATTATTCAGTCTTTTATAGATTATTTCGAAGTAATTAGTGTTCTCTAAAAATTTTTTTTGAAGCTTAAATACCCACTTTCTTGCTCCAACAAGAGTTTCATGAAAGATAAACTTTTTAAAAAATACAGATATAATATAATTTTTCTTTTGTTCTTCTATTGAATTTTTTAAAGCATCAATTTTAAAAGTTGAAATTAATGAATTAAAGACTGTTTGGATATTATTGCTATTATTAAAGATTTCAAAATTCTCGATATTAATTTCAATTGTGAAATCTGTGAAATCATCAAGTATCCTAATAATATTTTCAGCATTTATTTTTTCTTTTCTAAATTTCTTTGTACATTCTTCCCAGAAAAAATCTTCATAATTAAGTTTCAGAGGTACTATTTTTTCTTTTGCTCTATTTTTATTTGCTTTTGTTTCTAAATTATTTTTAAACTCAAATGGTATTTGAATACCAACTCTTTTCAGAGCATTCTTTAGATCCTCAAATTTATTTTTGCCAAAACCTCTCAAACTAAGAAAATCATTTTCATTCATTCCTGCTAAATCACTAATATATTCTTTATTGACCCTCTTTAATAAGTTGTAAGTAGGGAGTCTTAAATTCAAATTAGACAAAGGTATATCTTTAGAAAGAACTGAGTTATGCTGATCTGATTTATATTGAGGTTGAATAGTTGCATTAAAAATTATTTCTCTATCTTCGATAAATTTCTTGGGATTTTCTTTATCAATACATTCTTCCTTTTTAAAATCCCCATGTTGTTCCTTTTCTAATTCCCTATCAGTAAAAAATGGATGAATATTCTCTTTATTTGTAATCTCAGGGAATATTTCAAATGGTTCTTCTTTTTTATCTCCTTTTTTGACTTCCTCTTTTTCTTTTTTTAAATCAAATTGATTCTTATTTAGTAAAACACTTATATAGGAATAGGCCCTTATGGAATTAATGTCGTCTGATGCATCAGATCTTCTGCGTCTAATAATCTTTTCGATATCATGAATAATCTCAACTTGATTTGAACTTTTAAACAACCAAGTTTTTAACTCTTCCCTGAATTGTATGTCAAGGTTTCCCAGCATAACTTTTGCATCATTAGCATTTAAAAAATATCTTGATGAAAAGCCTTCATCTTCCCATGATAAAAGAAAAATTTTATAAGCCCTCTCAACATTTAATTCATTAAGAATTGACTTTTTAAAATTTTCATTATGAATAGTTTCTTCTTTATCTTTGACTTTTGAAACTTTTTTATTGACATTCTGTGCTTTTTCTTGATGAAGTTGTTTTATCTCTTCATTTAATCTCTCAAGTATTTCATAGGAAGCTTGATTTATATTTTCTTCTGTAGATTGGTTAATCAACCATTCTCCTACTTTCTTAAGCCAATCTCTGTTCTTTACCATTTTTGTTAAGAGAAAAAATATAAGTAAATATTTTTTTTATTTAATATATCATTTAGATAAATACAATCTAAAAGATTGCTATTATTGCTCGTGAGTAAATTGTGAGAAAGAATACGGACTGCTCTAGATAACTATATTTTTTAGAAGGTTCTTTTAAATGCTCTAAAGCTGTTTAAATAATCAGCCCAATCAAGCTTAAGTCTTTGACTAGCACTCGATGAATTTTTATAGGCTGTTTTAAATTCTATTTTTTGCCTTTAGAGTCTTCAAGAATCTGATGAATAGTTGTAATTCTTTTTAGGGAATCTATCCAAGTATCTTCTGATTATTTATAAGCAGTATTTAAAGTTCTCTCATTTGGTCTTTTGCCAACCTGAAGCCTTACAGTTCTTATGGAGTTATAAACAATCCAGTTTTTACCAATTTCAACTTTAGTATTTTTCTAAAGTCGGTGAACCATTGAATCTGATATTTGCTTATATGCACTATAAGTTCCATCATCTTTTTGTCTGCTATGACCGATATAAGAATATCTATGTCTAAAACTATAAGGAAAAGATTGCTGACGTTCTGTTAATGCTATTTTTTAACTGTTGCCATACTTTTTCCTCTCAAAGGAATCTACCTAATGCCTGACCAACACTATTTTCATGATTTAATGGTGGTAATTCTTCTTTTATCTCCATTCTTTGCTTTAAATCTTCAAGATTGAGGAATCAAATAATAATTAGATTTTGTAATTGAGAAATTAAGTAAAGAAAATGATTTGGTTTCATGATTTTAAAGATTAACAAACTTAAAAATAGAAAGGGGGGGTGATTATTGAGGCGGAATTTATTGAAGGGAAAAGAAAACTTTTTTTAATAAAAAGGCTACTAATTTCATTATTATTGATAACTCCTTACACTCTTCTCTTGAGCAACTTGATTAAATTATTAAATTTTTAAAGTTATTTTAAAATAAAGAATTTATTAATTTTTAATTAAATATGATTAAAAGATTTATTTTAGATATAAATTCATTCGTTTTTAAATGAAAGCATTTAAAGTATCAGCCCTCTTGGAGGGATATAGAGTTGAGGAAACTATTCAAGCTGTATCCATACATCATGCTATTAAGATAATGAAGGCAAAATATGGTAATTCAGCAAGGAATATTTATGTTCTTAATTAGTTTGCAATGTTAATTAATCTTTTAAAGATTAGTCATGATTATTGCTTTCTTGATTACTCTCTAAAAAATGAGGATATAGAATCTCTTGGAGTAAATAATTGGATTAACAAGCTTCTCAACAGTTTTTACAATAAAAAATTAAAAAAAATTTTTTGGTCAGAATATTTCTATCAACGATATTGATATATATAGTTATGAGGAAGATGGCTACATGATTGAGGCAGAAAAAATAATTCATACTTTTTATTCGGCATAAGAGGAGACCTTTCATTCGATGAACCCCAAAAAGTATTATTAGGATGGGTGGAAATAAAAAATAATCAAAAAATTTATCAAATAAAGAAGATTTTAAATTTAATAGTGATAAGTTTTATTCATGACATGATAAAGACACAAAAGATAAAGATGGTACTATTTTTTGGATTAAAGTTTATGATATTTGGGATTATGTCGATAATTGGTTAGTAATAAAAACTGATGATCCAAGAATTGATTGCTTAATGCTGAGGATAGTGGATAATAAATATCTTTATAGATGACAACTTAGAAGAAAATATAGAAGGTGTGTTGAAGCCTTATTAAATTCTAAAAATCTAGATTAATCTAATTAAAACAAAATTTTAGACTCTTAAAAAAACTATATATGTAAAAAAAAAATTTTTTAATTAATATTTATTTTCTTGGTGAGAAGGTTAAAGTATTTAATTTTCTACTATATCTCCAATTCCATTTATAAGGTTTAAATGTCTTCATTTCTTTGTCTTTATTATAAGTTTCAATAAAGTTTTTTAATGATTCATATCGTTCTAAATGCCCTGGATGAGTACTTTTAAGTTCGGTATGAGCATCTAAATAATTTCTTTTAGTAAGAAATATCATTGAATTAATGCAGGTGTCTTTAGAATAACCTGCGTTAATCATCATTTTTGCTCCATTTTGATCTGCTTTTATTTCACTTTCCCTAGATAAAAACTTTTCAAATAAATCTTTTTTTGTATTCTCTTCTTCTTTTAATTCCTCATTATTTACTTTTTTATTATTTATTAATTGGTTATTATCTTTATCTTTAGGATTTTTGAAATCCTTTATTTTTTCTGATAATTTAATAGATTGCTCAAGATGATCGTTATAGATTATGTGAGATAATTCATGACCAATTATGCAACCAAGATAATTTGTTTTATTTCCATATGTTTTGAAGGTTGATTTGCTAAGCCAAACTACTCCACTCCAAGCATATGCTTCTATTGAATTAAATAAATATGATTGTTTAGAGAGCTCATTAAGATTAACTTGTTTGAAATCTTTATGCTTCTTATACGGATTTAAATTTTTAAAATAATAGCAATCCTCCTTTTTGCATAGGCCTAGTTTCTCAGCTTCATATTCCACATAAGATCCGCTACCTATAGAGAATAGTATATCTTCATCACCAAGATTATTTTTTAGGGCAATTTTATCAACAACTTTTTTTATACTTTTATATTCTCTTGGCATAAAGTAGATTGAATTATTTCTAAAGTAATTAGAGAATAAAGCAAAGATAAAAACTAATAAAAAATATTTTGAGAACTTTTTTATATTAAGACTAGTTTTTTTGTTTGTTTTCATTATGGGAGTTTTTATAAAATAGAGTTTTTTTGATAAATTTACAAAAATAATTTTTATAATCTCTTGAGGTTAAATTTCCTATAGAGTTTTGCTGAAAAGAATTATTAAAATTGATTAGATTGCTAAACTAATTTTAAAGGATATTCTCTTTCTGAAAAAAACAAAAACTAATTTGATTTGAAAAAGAAAATAATTCATTATGGCATTTTTTAGTGGAATCTACCATTTTTTAGAAAGTTTCTCATTAAAAAATATAAATATTCAGTAAAGATTAAATCTAACAAGCAAAATTAATCAATAATTCTCTCTTAAAAGAATTTAATCTAAATCCATATAACTTATTTCATCTTCATTAATATTCTCTTTTATGAAGTTTAAATGTTTAATAAATTGCGAGGAACTTTCACATTTTATTTCCTGGATAGATCCAAGGGATCCAATAATTAAAAACGATTTTGAAGGTATATTTACCTTTATCAAATCGACATACTCTAGTTTTTCCATGATAGATAATTAATTGTTGAACTTAAATGATTATTCTGAACTCATTTTGAGGGAAGGACGTATTTTAAGGTTTTTTGTTTATTCTTAAAAGATAATAAAAATTTAAAGATCATTAAAAAAATCTAGAAAAATAATATCTTCCTCTTTAAAAGAAGATTTATTCATCCACTCTCCAAATTCCTCTCTGATTGCAGATCTAGATTCTGATGAAATTTCAGTCCATCTATCTTTGAGATCTCTTTTCGCTTGGTTGATTGAGATTTCAATTCTCAATTTTTCTAGGTTGGTCATTTTTCATAAAAATAAAGGTGAATATAAATAAGTAATAGATAAAGTATATTATCTAAAAATTGATAAATATTTATCTTAACTTCGTATCCTGTTCTCTAAATTTAGAGTGGTTTTATGACAGTCAGGTTTGTCTAAATTTATAATAATCTTTCTTTCTGGATTTTTAAAATTTATGTACACTTCATATATCGTCCATTAATAATTGTTAGGTTCAACTTCCTTTTTTTTAATCTTTTGAGAAGAAAAGTAATCCAGAATTAATTATGTTCAATTTTAATAAATAATAATTTTATAAAAAATTAATATTATTATGTTCTTCTTATAATTTTACTTATCAATTTTCTGATCTAAGTAATTTTGATAATCCTAAGGGGTTTCAATTTGTCGAGTTGTTGTTTCTTCCCTTACAAAAAAGTTTTTATTAAGATTTAGAATTCCTTTCTCAATTCTATTTACAAAGATTTGATTAATATATATCTTTATTTTTAAAGGTTCATCCTTTAAAAATATTTCTCATTATGCAAGCAAAATAATATACAAACAGAAGAAAGTCTTATATCTTACTTCTATACCTAAAGATAACTTTTAATATTTAAGTCTTCTCTACAATTGATGAAACATAATGCTTATTTTCATTGTTTTTGTAGCAAATGCAAACTTTCTTTTAATTTCATATCCAATATCAATTAAGTAAATATTAAATAAAATCTTATTTCGTTTGATTTCATATGATATCTATTTTTTAAAGATCAGACTTTTCTTAAAAAATACTTGTCACCTAAATTTTTAAAATTGTATCTAATTCTCAGGTTCTCATTAATTCAAGCATGCCATAATATTCATGCTAAAATAAAAGTAGGAGTACGCTCCGTTCATCCCGAGTATTGACGTTAATCCTTCAGGAGATTGTCAATCACCAACCTGCCGTATGTTCCTGCTAGGCAAGGTGGTCAAACCTGAAACCCAATAGGGTTGATGAGCAGGAACACTACCTACAATTTTAATGAAAATTAATCAAAAGAAAGGCACTCATGTCTCTAGATATCTTGAAAGTCTACGTATAAAACAAGGTTTTAAACCTGGTCAACTTGCTTCCTCACTTGGGGCTAGTAATATTTCAAAAATTGGAAGTCTCATAAGACAATTTGAACTTACTGGAGAGATAAGTTTTTATTGGTTTAAAAAATTAATTAATTTTTTAAATCCTGAAAATGATGAATTACAAAGATGCATCAAACTTGATCAAAATGCTCAACTCACAGAATTTAATAAATGGGCCGGTCAAGCTATTGCTCCTTATTTAATCATTAGATATATGCCCGCTGTTTATGCATCGAAAGAAGTTCCAAAGGCATTTACATCTTCAAGAAAAGAAGCTGAAGAATGGTGTTCAAAAGAATTAAAAAGTTATAGAGCTAAGGGTTATTTGAATTGGACGAGAATAGATCAAACTTTTTTTGAAAAAGGGGGATTAAATCCAAGTCGATTTAAGGCAAGCTTAGAGGAGCCTCCTTGTGTTGCTTGGATGAAGGTTTCAGGAAGTTCTAAAAAATTTATTTTAAAAGAATATTAGATAATAAAGCAAAAGATTTTACAAAGGAGTATTTTCAATGCAGATTGATTCCCAACGTGGAGCTTAATTAATAGCATTTGATGTTTAGTGTCTCATCCTCTTTTTTTCACTGAAAGTTTCCCAAAAGTTCAACTTCCTCTATAGATATCTACATTGCAATACTATTTGGAGAACGGAATTTATTCCAATCTCTATTATCGCAAAATTTGGAAATTCTTCACTGAAGTTCTTTGATAGATGATTCAATGAAACTCTGCCTTGATTAGAGAGATTTAAACCAATATCTTTTGTTTATAAAGATAATTTAGTCCTAATTTTATCTAATAAAAGTAAAAGATCTGAAATAAATTTTAAATTTTGAGTGCTATGTTAAATGAACCCTTTGTTACATAATTATTATGAGCTTTAATGAAAAGACATATTTCATTGATATATTTTTTAGTATTTTTCTAGCTTGTATCAAAAAAATTTTTGTTTAATGGGGAATTCCTATAAAGATTCTAAGAACAAAATTCTCGATAAATCAGAGGTTATAGCTAGAACGGTTATGAGCCAACAATCTTTTTATTTCTCTGATAAGTGCAATAAGAACCATAAACAGATCTTAGAAACAATGGTAGGAGCAGCTATTTGGTATCTACCTCAGAGTAATGAACTATGGACAGGAGATATATCTATTGACGCTTTAAAAAAACTTTTTGAATCTGACAACCCTAAAAAAATTACACTCACAAAAGATCATCATTTCCCAAGAAAGGTTGCAGCAGAAGAATTATTTAAACTTGACTGGTCCACTTTTTCAAGTCCTGCTGAGGAAGTCTTGAAGCGCTATAAGAATATATATGGGCGTTTTAATTTTGTTCTACCTGAAGAGAATAAACGTCTTGTAAAGTTTCAGAAAGGATCAATCTTTACAAATCCAGAAGATGCATATAAAAAGGCTGGTATTTCTCTCAGAAATATAACGATAGAACAATTAAAGCAAATTAAAAATGGAGATCATAATTTAATTGAATTAATTTTCAATAATAAAAACTTAAATAAATGAATCGTCAAATTACACCTACTGAACTTGCATTATTTAGTAGAAGTCCTGTTATTGGTTCATGGTGGGAACAATTAAATAAAATAGATCCTAAGAGAGCTCCCAAGCCTAAGGAGGATGTCCTTGATCAATTACTTTTTGAATCTGGTCATAATCACGAGCAGCTATTGATAAAAGATCTTAAGAATGACGGAAAAAAAGTCAAGCAGCTTAGTGGGCAGATGAATGCTGAATCTTTTGAAGAAACCCTAAATGCAGTTCATGATGGAAAATATGATTTCATTCACCAAGCTTCTTTACAAAATAATAACCTGCGAGGTTCTGCCGATCTTCTACAGCGAATCGATAAGCCTTCTAAATTAGGAGATTGGAGTTATATTCCTATTGAATGCAAATTATCAAGTCATCCTAAACCGATTTATTTAGTTCAGGCTTGTGCTTATTGTGAATTACTTGAGCCTATTCTTGGATATCTTCCCGAAAATTTTAAGCTTTATCTTGGGGGCAAGAAATTTGAGAAAGAACCTAATGGATATCGATTAGATGATTTCTGGATGTGGTACAAAAATCTACGTGATAGATATCAAAAATTCATAGAACATTTTGATGAAAGCCAACAACCTGAATATTCTCCTGGTGATCATGGACACTGGTCTTCTTTTATAGACGAAGAACTTAAGAATAAACGTGACTTAATTCTTGTTGCGGGCATGAGACAAAGCCAGAGAAACAAATTAATTTATTCTGGAATCTCCACTATTGATGAATTGGCTAAAGCGTCAAAAAATCAGATAATAAACCAGATGGATGAAAAAATATTTGTTAAATTAAAAGAACAAGCTGCTATACAGGTTCGTCCTTCTCAATCTGATGGTCGACCTGCATATGAAATTAAAGGTAAAGATGAACAAGAAAAAGGATTATCAATGCTGCCCAAATGTGATGAAGGAGATATTTGGTTTGATATGGAGGGTTTCCCAAATCCAGTAACAGGAGAGAAGTTAGAGTATTTATTTGGAGCTTGTTATTTTTTAAAAAAAGACCAAAAATTAGAAAGAAGATTCAAAGCTTGGTGGGCTCATGATCTAGGCCAAGAAAAACTAGCCTTTGATGAATTTATAAAATGGGTACAGAAGCGACGTATTGATTATCCTAATCTACATGTGTATCACTATGCCAGCTACGAGAAGACTGCCTTAGGTAGACTTGCTACCACTCATGGTATTCATAAAACGACTTGGGACCAATGGTTAAGGGAAGAATTATTTATTGATCTTTTTCCTATAGTTCGTAATGGTTTACTTTTAGGAGCGGAAAGTTATTCGATTAAACAAGTAGAAAAGCTCTATTTAGATAATCTACGCCATGAAGAAATTAATACGGCAGCTGACTCGGTCATTCAATATGCAGAATGGCAAAAATCTAATGAGCCTAAAAGAACAGGAAGATCTATTGCCAAAAGTAAGAAACTCAAAGATCTTGAGGAATATAATAAAAAAGATTGTGAGTCAACTCAGGAACTTCATGAATTTCTAATTAAGCATAAAAGTTCTTTAAAAATTCCTGATCGGCCTAATAAGTGGGGAAAATCAAAAGAAGAGGATATTAAAAATATTTTTGAAAAAGATTTAGAAGTTTTAGCAAAAACAATGCAGAAAGAGATTCCAAATCCCTTGAAAGATCCATTAGCCGAAGGTTCATATGGATTAAGTTATAAGCACCAGCAACTTCTATCTGACTTGATTGATTTTCATGAAAGGGAAGCCAAAATTGAGTGGTGGGAATTTTTTGATCGAATAGAGGGCCAGACTTTTTCTGAGAGGTACGAGGATACAGAGGTAATTGCTAATGCTGAGAAAATTGGAGAGAAAATTATCAAAAGGAGTCAAGGTCATATCTATTCTTTTTCACCAGAGCAACCTTTAAAGCTATCTACAAAACCAGGAATAAAAATGCATTTTGTTTTATCGGAATCATTAAAGAAAGGCGATAAATTCATCCAAAAAAATGTTATGGAAAAATTAGATAAAAATAATGATAAAAAAAATCTTGATTTGGAAGGCGAGTTTGATACTAATAATTCAGCAAATATAATTCTTAAAGTAAGTGCTTACAAGAAAAAAGCTTTAGAGAATATTGGAATCAGTGCACTACCAGAATATTGTGATTTAATTCCACTTCCAAAACAAATATATAAACGTATGCTCCCTGATTTAGTCAGGCAAGCAAAAAGTTGGGTTGAAAAAAACAAAAAATTACCAAAGTCAATAGTTCATCTTTTAGAAAAAAAGGCCATCCCTGAATTGATAGAGATTAATAAAAAGATCAAAGCTGACCCAGTAGAAACAGCATCATTAATGGCTGATTTTTTATCAGCAACTGATGGAGTCACTCTTTCATTACAGGGGCCGCCTGGAACAGGCAAAACCACTGTTACAGGCGAACTAATTGCTAAATTAGTTGGTAAAAATCAGAAAGTAATAGTAAGTTCTCAAACTCATGAAGCGATTAATAATTTGCTTAAATCCGTACAAAGAAAAATAGAATCTTACTCGACTAATTCCTTTGTAGTTAAATTGAGTAGTGGTACTAGTGAAAAAAATGATCAACTATCCCTCAGTGGAACAAAAGTGCACACTCTGCGTGAAAGTGACCTTAATAATGAACCTAACGTTATTGGAGCCACTGTTTTTAGTTTAGTTAAAGAACGTTTTGGAGGGAAACCGTATGATCTTTTAGTTATTGATGAAGCAGGACAGGTTTCATTGAGTAATCTTCTTTTTATGAGCCATTGTGCGCGAAATATTTTACTCGTTGGTGATCAAAATCAGTTATCACAACCAAATCGTGCAAAACATCCTGGAGATAGTAGTTTGAGTTGCTTAGATTATCTGATGGGTGAAGAAAAAGTAGTATCTGCAGATAGAGGTGTTTTTTTGGCGACAAGCTGGAGAATGCCTCCAGTTTTGACATCAGTTGTTTCTAAGCTTTTTTATGAAGGCGAACTAAAATCTTGTATTTCTAAATCAGAAAATAAGATTCTTTGGGAAGGCTTACAACAAGGCTTGTATTTTGAAGAAGTAGAGCATTATTCTAATGCCAGTGATAGCATAGAAGAAATAGACAGAATTGAGGAATTAGTAAATAAATTAATGGGTTGTCCTTACCAAATAGTTCAAAAAAATGATGAAGGATTATCAGTTTTTAAAGGCATTATTGGTCCTGATGAAATCTTGATTACTGCTCCATATAATTTACAAGTAAATAAATTAGAGGATCGATTATCTGGTAAAGCCAGAATAGGAACTGTAGATCGTTTTCAAGGACAGGAAGCACCTATCTCAATTCACTCTCTTACTGCAAGCGATTCTGATAATGCGCCAAGAGGCATTGGATTTATACTTGACCCAGACCGACTAAATGTAGCAATTAGTAGAGCTCAATGCCTTTCAATCGTTGTAGGTTCTCCAAATTTGGTAGTAGGTACGACTAATTCTGTTGAAGAAGTTCAACAATTAAATAGACTTTGCCAAATAATGACCCACTAGTCTAAATAATGACTTATCTTAACTAGGTATTTTTCATGGCTTTCTGATTCTCCTCTTAATAGCTTTTTTCCCTATCTTTAATTAACAAAAATAATTGTGTATTAAGAATGCCTACAAGAATTAAGAATTTATATCAGATATAAAATTAATCTCTAAAGTAATCTATTAAATTAAAACAACAAATCTAGGAGATTTTTTCCTCTTATTGAATTTACGAGAAATCTATTAAATAATATTAGTCCAAAAATACTTTGCATGAATTGTTAAAAAAATCGAGGAATTAATCATCTTAATCCTACAAATTTTTAAATTAACTCCACCCCTCTCTCAGATTGACCTTCTCCAAATATTTTATAAGTATGTTTTTCTATGTTTCATTCAGCGATCTTTTTTTTCCATATTTGCAGCTGACCTAAATTAGAGGGGTAAGACCCTCTTTTTATATATAAATTACTTTATATCAAATAGCATTTTTTATTGAATCTTTGCTTATATTTTTTAAAGAGCTATGGCATAAACAACCAAATACATTTATTAGTGGAAGTGTAGTGATAATTGTTTTATTG
>CACNYU010000005.1 GCA_902624785.1 uncultured Prochlorococcus sp. | reverse complement strand
TCTTTTAGGAAAGGATTCCAACCACCAGTGCTAACCTTACCATGTCTAACAGTCCAATCCCATGTTCCCTGTAAATCCCTAGGAATTCTTCCCTCTCTATCTCTACGTGCAACCAGATCTAAAGATTCAACTAAACCAACAACCACAGGATTCTTTCCATAAGAAGGTGTTAAACTTAACTCTAATCTTACAGGGTCTTCTTTTAACATTTTCAATCTAAACCTAGGGGGCAGTTTTAGAGTTCTTATTACAGAAGCTACAATTTTTGTTCTTTGTTCCAATTTTTTCTCCTTATTTAGAAATATAGATAAATTAGTCAGGCTTTGTTCCTTTCTCTACTGTGGAATCACTATCATTAGAAAATCTCACGGTTAGTAATTCCTCATCTGTTATATTTCCAGATTTGTCAAGTAATTCAGGGTGAATAGTATATTTCCTTTGATTGTAATTATTATATGAATTTTTTTTATCTTTATCGTAGGCACTCCATCCATTTGACATTACAGTAAAAGCTTTCCAAATAAGAAAAAAAAGTGCTGCTGTATAAATTAAGGGAAATAAAAGAGTCATTAGAAAAATATATTATTATGATTGTAGATCTATGTTAGCCATAATAGTTAGAAAAAATAAGAAATTCGCCAAATTTAATTAATTAGTTATTTAGAGTATTATAAATATCAAACTTCAAAAGAAAATCACAAGTCTTTAAATATATTAAAAAATTATGTTTTATTTGATTAAACAAATTTCAAAAGGCAATCAGCTTCTTTGCATTTCAGTAATATTACTAGGCTTATCATTACATCCTAAATCATTTTCTTCTACAAATAAAAAAAGAGTTGATAACTTATTCATTGCAAATATAAGTAAATCTTTTATAACAAAAGCCATCGAAAAGTCTGGACCAGCTGTAGTAACTATTGATACTCAGAGACTTATCAGATCTAATAAGTTCTCAAGAAATTCAAAAATACTGATAGATCCTTATTTTGAAAGATTTTTTGGTCTTACTATACCCTATGAATCTCAAGAAAGGATAGAGCAAGGACAGGGTAGTGGGGTAATAATCGATAATGGAATTGTGATTACCAATGCACATGTAGTGAATCAATCTCAAAAATTAATAGTAGGTTTACAAGATGGTAGAAAATTTTCTGGAAAAGTTTTAGGTCAAGATATGCTTACAGACTTAGCAATTATTAAACTACAAGGAAATGGACCATGGCCTAAAGCTAGCTTAGGTAATTCTGATGAAATCAAAGTTGGTGATTGGGCAATTGCAGTCGGCAATCCCTATGGCTTAGAGAATACAGTAACACTTGGAATTATAAGTAATCTCAATAGAAATGTTGCCCAATTAGGTATTTATGATAAAAAAATTGACCTTATTCAAACTGATGCAGCTATTAACCCTGGGAACTCAGGAGGCCCTTTACTTAATCAGATAGGCGAAGTAATTGGTATAAATACTTTAATTAGATCCGGACCAGGAGCTGGACTAAGTTTTGCTATTCCAATAAATAAAGTTAAAACAATAATTGATGAATTACTAGCAAATGGTAAAGTAATTCATCCTATGATAGGTATCAGTCTAATAAATGAAACTTCCTTAGAGACTAATAATACGAAGGTCAAAGTTGGTTACGTAGTACCTAAGAGTCCAGCTGCTAATAGCGGCTTTCTAGTAAATGATATTATCTTAAAAGTAGAAAAATCCTATATATACAAATCTTCAGATGTCGTTGATGCCATAACTAAAAATGGTGTAAATAAATTTGCAAATATTTTAATAGAAAGAAATAATAGATTAATTAATATTAATGTTAAACCGATTGACATTAGAGATCTTTCTAAAAATAAATAATTTCATCTTTCATAATCTTTAAGTATTTCTATACATTTAGAAATACATTTGCCATCTGAAATATCACAAGAAGTAATACATTCAAAATAATTATCAATTTTATCAACATATAAATTATTCAAACTATAAAAATCTTCCTTTTCTTTATACATTTAACTTATTTAAATAGGCATTAATTAGATTAAACAAAGAGTAAGGATAATGTAAAGATAAATGAGTGATCTTGCTTATTTAAATGTAAAGATTTTTTAAAAAAATTGATTTAAATTATAAAGAACAAGAATTAATACTTATTACTTATAAGAGTTCTTCTTCCTTTTCTTATCTAAATAATATTCATAACCACCGTCAAAGGATTGAAAATCTAAATTGTTAATTTCAACTATTCTATTTGCGACTTTTGATATAAAGAATCTATCATGTGAAATAATTAAAACCGTCCCTTTATAAGAATTCAAGGCAAGTTCTAAATTTGCCTTAGATTGGAGATCAAGATGATTAGTTGGTTCATCAAGAAGTAGAAAATTAGTTGGCTTCAAAATTATTAATGCCATTGCTAACCTCGCTTTTTCGCCTCCACTCAATTGATTAACCTTTTTGAAAACAGTTTCTTTATAAAAACCAAAACCCCCTAAAAATGTTCTCACTTTTTTTTGTGGCCAATCTGGTACCATTTCGAATATTAAATCAATAATAATTTTTTCTGGATGAAGTGCCTCTGATTGATTTTGCTCATAATAACTTGTAATTAAATTATGCTTACCTAAATTAATTTCTCCAATTTCAGGCTTAATTTGCTTCATTATTAACTTAAACAATGTGGATTTACCGACACCATTAGGACCTAAAAATGCAACTTTTTCTCCACTATTAATTTTTAAATTTGATTCAAAAAAAATTATTTTATCGGAGAAACTATGACATAAATTTTTAATTTCTAATATAGATTTACCTGAAGGCTTACATTCGGGAAATTTAAAAAGAGGGCTCTTTGCCTTCTTCAAAACATTGTCAACTTTTATAATCCTATTAATTTGTTTTTCTCTACTCTTTGCTTGAGAACTTCTTGTCGCACTCGCTCTAAATCTATCGATATATTTTTTTTGAGTTTCTAGTTCTTTCTGTTGTAATTGATATGCTTTGTTTTGAGATTCTTCATCTAATAATTTTTGTTCGATGAAAAAAGAGTAATTTCCGTTATATGTTTTTGAAATACCATTTTCTATAAAAACAATTTTTTTACATATTTTATCTATAAAGTAACGGTCATGGCTAATAACTATAATTGAAGTTTTAAGAGGCAATAAATATTCTTCCAGCCAGCATATAGTATCTAAATCAAGATGATTAGTTGGTTCATCAAGTAGTAGCAAATCTGGTTGCAATAACATTATTTTTCCCAATGCAATTTTCATTTGCCAACCGCAGGAAAAATTTGAAACCAAATCATCAGCTTCCTCTGGAGAAAAACCAAGAGTTGGCAGAATCTTGTCAACTTTTGCTGGTATTAAATAACCACCTAAATCTTCGAATTGTCTCTGATAATATCCTATCTTATTAATTATATTATTTAAATTTACTGGATCTGTTAAATCTCTTTTATTAAGCATCTCAACTTCCAATGCATTTATTTTCTTACTAATTACTTGAATTTCTTCAAATGAACTGATCAATTCATCTCTAACCGAATTATTCATATTCAAATCAAATTCCTGCTTTAAATACGAAATTCTAATATTACTTTCTTTGATAATTGAACCACTAGTTTGCTCTTCTTCACCACTTAAAATATTTAATTGGGTTGTTTTACCGGCCCCATTAGAACCAATTAAACCAATCTTTTCACCTTTTTTAATTTCCCAATTTATATTTTTCAATACTAAATCGGTAGCATAAATTTTAGTTATATTTTCTAGTCTTAACACTTTAAAAATTAATTTACATAAGAAGGTTCTTGCTTCCAAAAAATAATTTGTGGAATAAAATCATGATATGAAGAGAATAGAACAAATTGTGGCTATTTTTATAGCAGCAGGATTATCAATACCAAGTTATTGGTTCTTTTGGACTTTAGCTGGTGGTGGTGGCTACGAAAAAAGAGTAAAGCCAACTATAGAAAAAAATTCGTCAAAAATATTAAAGTCCTCCTCTAACTTTAATAAGCCATAATTTTGTTTGAACATCATCTAAAGTACTTAAATATTCAATTACCTCTTCTTTTGATACTTTAATATTTAAATCTTCGCCTATCTTGCAAATTTCTTCTAAGGCAGATTTTGGATTTGTTAATGCCGTACGAAATAAACTTTGTTTTTTCTCTTTATCTTCAGAAATAATCTTATAAAGTTTTTCGGCGTTGTTCTTCATTTAATAAAAAATATATTACTAATAGGATATTGTTTAAGCCACATTTTGTGTATTCTTTGTATTAAAAAATAAATCACTTTCAGACTCTCTCATCTCTTTGGCAGATGCATCTTCCATACTCCTTGCATCCAGACATAAGACTTTTCTTAATTTAGCAAAGTTTGCAGCGTGAGATAATCTTCCATCCTGCTTGGCATTTAATTCGGATTTTTGAAGAATTTGATGTAAATGAGTCAATAAATATGGACTGATCACAGCCGAAACCAAAACATCACTGCTCTGTTTGGGTGAATTCTTTGCATTTAACAACCTTTTTTTTCTTTGGCTTGTAATTACGCCTCTCCTAGAATTTACCTTTGCTGAATTTTTCATGGTCAAATCATTAAGAAATTAACGAACAATTTTCTATTAGTATACACAAAGATACTACCCTTGACTCATTGTGTATACTAATAAGTAACAGTTATGATTGGTTATTCATGGCCACGAGGCAAAACTCAACTAATGGGAAGCTAAAGTCTCCAAGAATTCAAGTAGTACTTCCAGAGGCCTTATGTGAAAAATTAGCAGATTTAGCAGAAGAAGAATCTAGAACTGTAAGTAATATGGCAAAAGTCTTAATTCAGCAAGGGATAAATAACTATATTAATAAAACAACTAATCTGAGTAATTCAAATACTGATACGGATACTTTTAGAGATAAGTTAGAGAAGCAAAGTATGAGAAGGCTAAAAGGACCACCCAAAAGAATACGTTATTTGAAAAATTTCGATAATTAATTTTAGGTTTGAGGCAATTTTTGCAGAGCATCCATAGATCCCATTACAACTAATACATTACCTCTCTCTAATATATATTTTGCAGGAGGATTAACAGTTAAATTATCGGCAGGACCTGCAGCTAATACATTAACAAGATAATTTTTTCTTAGATTTAGATCCCTTAAAGATCTACCAATAAAATCTTCGGGGACAGTTATTTCATCTATACCCGTTTGATTATCTAATTCTAATCTCTCAATAAGATTAGGTCTTACTAGTTCTAAACCTAATCTTTCACCTTGCATTCTTGATGGGAAAACGACTTTGTCAGCACCAACTCTGATTAACATTTTTTCATGTAAATCACTTGTAGCTCTAGCAATGACCCTTTTAACTTTGGTACCATCACTATCTTTAGCAATTAAAGTTGTTGTAATACTTGCTTCTATAGGTTCACTTATTCCGACAACTAATGTATTCATTTCCAATATGCCAGATTCCTTCATAGATTCTTCATCAGTACAATCTACAACTCTGGCCTCAATAGTTGGTTCTAATTGTCTTAGATCATCAATAGCTTTTTCTGAATAATCAGCAGCTAAAACATCTGCACCATTATTAATAAGCTCTCGACAAACCGCCGTTCCGAACCTTCCAACTCCAACAACTGCAAATGTTAGGGCTTCATTTCCTTTTTGAGGAGACCATTGCCACCAGTCAGCCATAGTAAAATTCAATAATCGCTAAACGTAGAGATCAGCCTTTGGGAAACCAATACGTTTTTGTTTATTTATTCTACTCTTATAAAGAGCCTCCCAAATAGCGCTTAAAAATAAAAGTATTCCAAGCCTTCCTACAAACATACCAACAATAAGAATAAATTGGCCAAAATGATTTAATTTAATTGTAAGGCCAATATCAAATCCAACTGTTGCAAAAGCTGAAATACAAGTAAAAAGCATCTCTAAAAATGTAAATTTTTCTTTATTAATAAATGTATTTGTTGTGCTTAACAACATTGCCATCAACAAAACAAATAATAAAGAACCAACTGTTATACCTACAGCTTTTAATATTACTTTATCCGAAATTAATCGATTACTAATAATTACATCCTTTTGTCCTCGCAAAGTTGATCTTGTCGCAGCCATTAATGCAATAAAAGTTGTTGTTTTAATTCCACCTCCAGTTCCGCCAGTACTTGCGCCAATAAACATTAATGTCATCAGAAGCAAAATACCAGTATCTGATATCGTATTTAAGGATATTGGATAATTTGTAAAACCAGCAGTTCTTGCGCTTACTGTTTCAAATAAAGAGGCTAACATTCTCTCTCCGAAATTTAAATCAGCAAAGAATTGACCATTCAATAGTGATTCTGTAATTAAAAAACCAAAAGACCCAAAAATTATTAAATTTAAAGTTGTTCTCAGTACTAACTTACTGTGTAAGCTTAGTTTGTTATAGCTTAAATTTTTTCTATTGTTCCAAATATCATCTATAACTCTCCACCCTAGTCCCCCAAGAATTATTAAAGTAATAAATACAAAGTTTACTAAGATATTAGTTCTGTATGCGTATACGCTAGAAGACCATATTGAAAAACCTGCATTATTATAAGCAGAAATACTATGAAATATTGAAGCCCATAGTCTTTCCCATTTATTGGAAATATCAATAAATCCAAAACTATATAAAATTAAAGAACCAGAGGAAATTATTATCGTAGCAGTAATGGTAATACTTCTAAACGTTCTTCCAATACCTCCTACACCAAACTCATCAAGAGTATTACCTTTATCAAGTCTTGTTCTTAACTTTGCTCCTTTCACCACGAAACCCTGAAGAAAGGTAGTTATTGCCATGAGACCTAAACCTCCAGACAAAAGCATAAATGCTAAAAATATTTGACCTAAAAATGTTAAATCTTTTCCAATATCAATTACTGTTAAACCAGTGACAGTAATGGCTGATGTAGAAGTAAAAAATGCCTCCCAAATGCCAACATTATTACTAGAACATAAAGGTGAACTTAGTATTAATGTACCAAGACAGATAATTATAAAACCAGTAATTAAGGTGAACTGAGGTATTGTCAGTTTCTTATAAGAATCTTTTAATTTAATTATTAAAATATCAAATTTCACTGTTTAAAATAACTAACTGTAATTGATTATTATCAAAGCAGGTATGACTAATGACATAATAATAGTCAATCCTACCCCATATTTTGCGATATCTAAGAACTGATAACGTCCTGGGCCATAAACCATTAAATTAGTTTGATATCCCATTGGAGTTAAAAAAGATTGGCTCGCGGCAAATAAAACAGTTAGTATCATTGCGTTTGGAGAAATCCCTAGATTAGGAGAAAATTGAATCGCAACAGGCAAAATCAAGGCCACTGAAGCAGCATTACTAAGAAATTGCGTGATGATTACAGTAAATATAAAAATAACAAGCAAAGCAAAATATAAAGAAAGCCCTGCCAATAAAAAATTTAAATTAAAAACAATTAAATCAGCCAATCCTGAAGTTTGAATCGCTACGCTAAAACTTGATAATGATCCTAATAACAAAAGGACATCTAATCTTATAGATCTTTTAATTTCAGAAGGACGCAAACATCCAAAAACAACCATAGCAATTACTGCTAAGAGGACAGATCCAACGAGAGGAATATTAGTAATAGATGGTAAAATAATCATCAATAAAGCAATAGCTATAGCAATTGGTTTTTTTCTTAATACAGGAAGATCATCCTCAACTTGATCTAATACAAGCAAGTCATTACTTGTTTGCAAGCCTCGAATAGAATCTAAAGGTGCTTGTATTAACAATACATCTCCAGCCCTAAGAATACATTGTCCCAACCTCTCTTGAATAGTCTGTTGTCCCCTCCTTAATGCCAAAACAGTCGCATTATATCTTTGTCTAAATCTTAATTCTTTTAAACTTGCGCCTGCTAAAGTTGAGCCTGCAGGTAGCAAAGACTCAAAAGTTTTTGTTCCCTCAGAAGAATATATAAAATTATCATTTCCATTGTTTTCTCTCTTTTCAGCTAATAATACAGTTCTCTCTTGTTCTAATCTTAATAAATCTAAACGAGTAACTCTTATTAATAACCTATCATCAGGTTCAATTTTTCTATCAGCTAAAGGTGGAAGAATCGTTTTACCATTTCTCTGCAATTGAATAACATCTACATCAAATCTTCGTTGCAATCTACTATTACGAATTGACTGACCAACCAACTTTGAATCTAAAGGGATAGTGACTTCAGTGCAATAATTATTTAAACTCACACTATTTGTAAGGGAAGTATTAATCCCTCTATCAGGAAGCAAAGAATCAGAAACAATTAATAAATAAGCAGTACCGATTATCCAAACTGGAATACCAATCTTTGTAATACTAAATAGTTCTAATGCTCCATAGCCTAATTGCTCGCTAATATCACTAACAAGAAGATTTACTGAGCTACCAAGAAGAGTTATAGTACCTCCAAGCAACACAGAAAATGACAACGGTAAAAGTACTTTAGAAGGCGAGATATTTCGTTTAATACACCACCCTTCAGCTAATGGTAAAAGCGAGGCTACTAATGGAGTATTTGGAACAATTCCTGAGATAGGTGCAACTACTAAAGCTAATAGGGTTATGAAGCTCTTAGAGGTCTTAATACTCTCAGAAGCCAATAATTCTCTAACTCTATCAAAAGAGCCACTCTTGACTAATGCAGATGAAATTGAAAATAATCCCATCAGTGTAATTAAGGAAGGGCTTCCGAATCCGGATAATGCTTTTTGAGGCGATAAAACGCCCGTCACAATAAAAATTGCCACGCATAATAAACCGGTTAATTCCGGTACTATTGTATTTTTAATGAATAAAAATATAGATAAACATAAAACTAAAATCGTTATGAAAGCTTCATAGTTTTCATTTAACATAAAAATTAGATTCATATTTTTGGCGTTTCACTCAATATAGCTTTTTGGGTAGAAAAAAAATGCTTTAAATTTATACTCTTTTTACAATATATTCTTGAAGATTGATTTCTTCTCTAAAAACCATGAAGCTGTTGACTTTAAACTTTTTCCAAACTTTGGCATTTTAGAAGCATAAATTACTCTTCTAAGATCGAATGCTAATTTTCCTGAGAGAGTTAAACCAATTCCAGAGATTGATGCCTCTCCAATCCCTAAACTCATCATCTCTCCTTTGTCATTAAATTTAAAGGGTAACAATTTTTGATTATTAATTAACAATTTCAAATTAAGAGCTACATGTTCTCCCTGTTGCATAGCTACTTGAGCAGTTACAGGAGAACTATTATTGTTTTCCATTTGAGAAATATCCCCAATAGCAAAAATATTGGGAAAATCTTGTAATTGAAGATTTTTATTAATTAAAATCTTATTGTTAATTTTTTGAATTTGTTTATTAAATTCTGGTAAATTAGGTTTGATTCCCGCTGTCCAAATTACTTCAAAATACGAAAAATTTTTAACTTGATTTAAATTATTAGTTAATACAATTTGTTCATTAGTAACTTCAATAACTGAGCAATTTTTCATTACATTGATATTCTTTTTTTCAAAAGTTTTTTCAGCTTCTTCTTTATTAAAAGTCTTACTATTATTTAAAATTTCTGGAGTTTTTTCTATAATTATAATTTCAAATTTTAATTTATATATATCTCTTATTTTGCAGGCAAGTTCAACCCCTGAAGGGCCTGCCCCAATAATAAAAATTTTATTATTTGTGCCAACAGTAGTGGGTTTGTCTAAAAGTTTTTTTAAATTGATTTGATCTTCATTAGTATTAAAAAAGGAACAGTATTCTTTAACACCTTTAATTGAAAAATCATTTGGAGATGAACCTGTAGAGAGAACTAAATATTCAAATTCAATTTTTAAGTCATCTTGGAGAATTAAGATATTTTTATCGAAATCAATAAAATTTACGCGATTATGTATAAAAGTAATTCCAGAATTTGCATAGATAGAATCAAATTTTGGATTTACTTCCCAAGATTTAATTTCATTGCTGAATACTTCATATAACAGCGGCTTAAATTCAAATTGATTTTTTGGATCAATAACTAATATAGGAAAATCAGGATTATTATTTCTTAAATTCAAAGCAGCATTTATGCCTCCAAAACCGCTACCAACTATTACTATTGGTTTTTTTATAGTATTCATTTAATTAATATAAATAGACATGAATGTATTATTAAATTAAACGAATATGATTTAATTCGAGTGTGATTTCCTAAAAATTAAAAATTTAAACGAAAAATGGATACCAAACCTATACAAACAAAATATAATTTAGAAAAATTTAACGAAGAACTTACACAATTAAGCTCTTTAGAAATTTTAGAGTGGGGCTTGCAAAAATTTGATAATAGTTTTGCTTGTACAACAAGTTTTGGAATTCAATCCTCAGTTTTATTACATTTAATTCAAAGTTCATCCTTAAAAAATAAAGTTAAAATTTTTTGGATAGATACTGGATACTTACCAAAAGAAACTTATTTATATGCCAATACACTAATTAACAAATTATCATTAGATATTACGATTCTTCAAAGCGATATCTCACCTGCTCATATGGAGGCAATGCATGGAAAACTATGGGAAAGTAATAAAGTAAAAGATATCAATAAATATCATCAAATTAGAAAAGTTGATCCTTTAGATAAGGCCCTTAAAAAATATTCTATAAATTGCTGGGGAAGCGGAGTTAGAGCGCAACAAACCACAAATAGGGAGAAGATGAAATTTATAGAATTAATTAGAGGGACTCTCTCTATAAGACCATTACTTGGATGGAGTCAAAAAGATATATTCTATTACATGCAAGAAAAAAATTTACCTCAACACCCACTTTTCTTACGAGGTTATTCCACTGTTGGAGATTGGCATTCAAGCTCTGCAGAATCATCAAATGCCAAAGGTAGATCTACACGTTTTGGAGGTATAAAGCAAGAATGTGGCTTGCATGTCAATGATTATCAAATTTAAGATCAACCATGAAGGATATTGTTGATTATTTACTCATCGGCAATACTAGATTACATTGGGCTTTTAGACAAAATTATTCTTATAAATTTAGTAATACATCAATTAACGAGTTATTACCAAACAATATTAATTTTAAAAAATTAATTTGGGCGTCAGTTGGAAAATACTCTAATGATAATTTATTAAAAACAAACCAAGTAACTCTCAAAGATATAACCATGAAAAATATACCTAATTTCATTGGGATTGATAGAGCATTAGTTTGTTTTGCAGCGTTAAGAATAATTAAAAATAAATTAAATAAAAATTTATTAATAGTTGATTTAGGGACAACCGTATCGATGACAAAAATAGATAATCAAGGAAATATTTTAGGAGGACAATTATTTCCAGGCTTTACGACCCAATTAAAATCTATGGAACAAAATACTAAAAATCTGATTTTCCCTAACAAACTATTTATTCCAAATAATAAATTTGAAATATCAACAATGAATGCAATGTTGAGAGGCGTTTATAATTCAATAGTAGGAGCTATTAATATATCTTTTGACAGCACAAAAGATATATTAATTCTTTGTGGTGGAGATGCAAATTTAATAGGAAATTCACTAAAAAAAGAAATCAAAGATTTTATAGTAGAGCCAAATTTAGTTATGTATGGAATGATATTTTTAAATAAGAAATAGATTATTTTCAAAGATTAATTCAAGTTAATTGCAAATCAGTAATAATATGATCAGCCATAATTGCTGCTTTCACCTTGGAATATATTTTCTCAATATTGCCATGAGGATCTACTACAAATGTATTTCTGATCATACCCATATATTCTTTTCCCATGAATTTTTTTAAACCATAACTTTCATAATCAGATGCAACTTGACAAGGTATTGGATCTGTTAAAAGTATAAATGGAAGTTCAAATTTATCTATAAATTTTTGATGAGATGACGCATCATCTTTACTAATTCCAAGGACAACTATATTATTTCTTTTAAGGGTATCCCAATTATCTTTAAAATTGCATGCTTCTTTCGTACATCCAGGTGTATTGTCCTTGGGATAAAAATAAATTATTACTCTTTTACCTATAAAATCATTTAAAGATATCTCTTTCTGAAAAGCATCCTTTAAAGTAAATTTAGGTGCCTTATCACCAATTTGAAGAACCATTGAACATAATAAATAACTATCCGAATAGATTACCAAAAATTTGGTTATACAAGATGGGTTACTTAACACATGTTTCAACTGCTAGTGAATTACAAATTGCCTCAAATCTTTCTAGAGCAAAAGCAAAAATATTTTTAGAGACAAGATATTACATGAGAGATGCTTTATCAGCTCTCTTTAATATCAATCCTAATAAAGTACCTATTACTGCTTATCCAGGGGAACCACCAAAGCTTCCTAATGGGATGGGATATATAAGTATTAGTCATTGTAAAGATGCATTTATAATTGGCTGGCATCAAGAAAATATAGGTATTGACATCGAGAGATCTGATAGAGATTTTAATTATCAAACATTAGCAAAAAAATATTTTTATAAAAAAAATGTGGACAGCTATAAATTTAACAAATATTCCATTCTTAAAGAATGGAGTGCTATTGAAGCAGCCATAAAATATGACAGAGGAAAATTATCAAGAGATATAAAGGAATGGAAATATAAAATTAATAAGGAGAACATATATCACAATAGTAAAAAGATTGAATTAAATTTAATACAAATTCCTTTCTTAGATTGGACTATTTCAATTGCCTATAAAAATAAAACAATCGATGACCTGCCAAAAATAATTTGTTGCAATCTATAAGACAACAATTTAATAATCTTTATCTTTCTCCCAACCACTTTTATTGGAATACCATATTTTATGGTCAATAAGATTATTTGGCATATATTTTTGAACTAGATCATTTTTTAAAAATTCATGAGGATTTTTATACGTTTTTGATTTATATTTTAAATGGTCTGGGACTGAAGGTAATTTATTTGATTTTAGTGTTTCAATAGCATTAAATATATATTTGGTACTATTACTTTTTGGAGAAATTGCTAAAAATAACGAAGCTTGCGAAAGAAAATAATAACCCTCTGGAAAACCTACCTTCTCAAAAGCCCCATAACATGAATTAACAACTACTATTGCATAAGGATCCGCCAAACCAATATCTTCACTCGCTGAAATCAATAATCTTCTGAAAATATAGTCTGGATTCTCACCCGCTTCAATCATATTTGCTAGCCAATATAGAGTAGCATCAGGATCAGAACCTCTAATAGACTTAATAAAAGCACTTACGATATCATAATGATTCTGTCCGAATTTATCATAAATAATATTTTTATTTTGAATTGAATCTTTAGCCGTAGATAAATTTATTTCTATAGTCTTGTCTCCTTTTTCAGATGTATTATTCACTGCTAATTCCAATGCATTTATAAGATTTCTAGCATCACCACTTGAAAAGTTTATTAAATGATCTAATGCTTTATGTGTAATATTTATATTTTTATTAAAATCAGAATTTTTATAATATTTGATTACCTTTTCAACTATTTTCTGGAGATCGATTTCACTTAATGGAGACAATTTAAAAACTCTTGACCTACTTAATAGAGCTTTATTGACTGCATATGTTGGATTTTCGGTAGTTGCACCAATAAAAATGATAGTACCATTTTCAATTGAGGGCAATAATGCATCTTGCTGAACAGATGTGAATCTATGCACCTCATCAATAAATAAAATTGTTTTCCTCTTTGATTTTTTCCATCTTTCTTCAGCTAATAAAATTTCATTTCTAAGTTCCTTAACACCAGATAAAACAGCATTTAATTTAATCATTGATGCTCTTGTGTATGAAGAAATAATTTCTACTAAAGTTGTTTTCCCTACACCTGGGGGGCCTGAAAAGATTGAATTACCAACTTTGTCATTTAATATCGCATTACGAAGTACAGAATTTTTTGAAAGAATATCATGCTGTCCATAAAATTCCTCTATAAACTTTGGTCTTAATATATCTGCTAGTGGTGACTGGTTTAAAGCAGACTGTTGATAATCAAATAAATTATCAGATTGCATATAAAAATCCTAAATTGAAAATTAAGTTATAACAGTAGGAGATTCCATTTTTGTGAGGTTTGATATATTTAATAAATCATCCAAGCTGGTTATTAAATCCTGTAAAGCTATTTGAGGATTTAGATCAAGTTTATCGTGTGAAAGGGAGGTCTTTTCAAAGTATAATCTTAGAGTAGAACCCTTGGTGCCAGTGCCAGATAAGCGTAATATTATTCGCGAATTATTTTCTAATATTATTCTTAAACCTTGATTAGTACTTATGGTTTTATCTATAGGATCTTCATAAGAAAAATTATCTGCATCTAAAACTAAACTATTAGAAAATCTTTCATTCTTTAAATTAGGCAAAAGTGACTCTAAATTATTAAATATTTGATTAGCTATTTCAGGAGGTATAGCTTCATAATCATGTCTTGAATAGTAATTCCTCCCAAATTGTGACCAATGCTGCTTCATCACATCCATTACTGAGCATTTTTTAGCTGCTAAAATTTGTAACCAAAACAATACTGCCCATAGACCATCTTTTTCTCTTACATGATTACTACCCGTTCCAAAACTTTCCTCACCACAGATAGTAATCTTATCAGAATCTAAAAGATTACCAAAGAACTTCCAGCCCGTGGGAGTCTCATAACAAGGGATATTTAATTCTTTAGCAACACAATCAACAGCCATACTTGTAGGCATCGACCTTGCTACTCCGGAGACAGAATTTTTGTAACCTGGAACAAGATTTGTATTAGCAGTGATAACTGCTAAACTATCACTTGGATTTACGAAGCATCCTTTACCAAGGATCATATTTCTATCTCCATCACCATCACATGCGGCACCAAAATCAAAAATTCTCTTGTTAAGAAGTAAATCAGCTAATTTATCAGCATAGGTTAGATTTGGATCTGGATGTAAATTACCAAAATTTTGTAGAGGCGTTGCATTCATCAGACAATTTTCAGAAAGCCCAATTTTATTTACAAATAATTTCCTCGCATAAGGTCCTGTCACAGCATTCATTGCATCGAAGACTATAGAAAAATTATTTTGTAAATAGTCTCCTATTTGATCTAAATCAAAGATTTTTTCCATTAAAGTCACATAATCTTCAACACCATCAATAATTTCTACAACCATATCTTTTATTTTAAAAGATCCTTCACAAGTAAAATCTGGGATAGGATAATCATAAAATTTATAGTTTAATAATGATTGACTACAACGATATATTTGATTTGTAAGTTTTTCTGGAGCAGGACCTCCATTTGAGATATTTACTTTAATTCCAAAATCTCCGTCAACTCCTCCAGGGTTATGACTTGCAGAAAGAATAATCCCTAAAAGAGCATTTCTTTTTCTAATCAGATTTGAAGCTGCCGGAGTGGATAAGATCCCATCCTTAGTAATAATAATTTTACCTACGTTGTGCGCAGCACAAATCTGAATAATTTTTTGTATTGCTTTTTTATTCCCATATCTACCGTCTCCTCCGAGTATTAAAGTACTCCCTTCCAAATTTTCTAATTGACGTAAAACTGACTCAACAAATATTTCTAAGTAATGTGGCTCTTGAAATTGCAATGAACTCTTTCGAAGACCAGAGGTTCCTGGCTTCTGATCCTTAAAAGGTTTTTCTAAAGTTATATTTTTAAGTTTATACATTTTAAAATTATTATTTGCAAATCTAACTAATTTAATGTGGCATTTCGGCAGTTCTTAACATAGCGATAAACCATAAAGAACTGATTAATAAAGCAGAGATGATACCGTAATTAATTCCTAACTTTGAAATAGTTATAGGTACTATTAGAGGGAAAGTTAATGCTCCCATTAAAGGAGTAAAAGCAATAAAATTTTTTTTCATTAGCTATTCAAACCATTCAGTTTCAGCTGTGGATTTTTCATTCGTATTGTCCAAAGGTGTATCTCTTTCAAATCGCATAGTGATAGATCTATCTTGCTGCCCAGTTGCATCCGTTGCTTTGATCTCATAATTCTGTGAACCATCTCTAAAGGGAACTTGAAGCCTAAATGTACCATCAGAGGCCAATGGTACTTTTTCATCACCAATTGTTAAAGTGGCAGAAGGATCAGTAGCTCCATATACGATAAGTTCTGCATCAGCAACTAACCAAAAAGACCTATTAGAAATACCAACTCCTGAATCATTCAATCCAGAAGACCATATACCCGCTCCTGAATCATTCTGATAAGGATTTTGACTATAGGTCTTAGCATTCTCCATAAACTCTTCAGAGCCAATTCTAGATCGCTCTGGGTAAGTAGTAGCGGCCTGATATAAACGCTCATGCAATCCAATCATCTCACTTTCGTCTGGATTTTTTATTGCTAAGTTAGTTTCTGTCGCTGACTCAAGATTAAAAGGAACAAATTTATCTAAGATTTGTTCAGAAGGCTGGGAGTTTGGTACATGTCCTGCAGAGGAGAAAGCTAAAGACATCCATTTAAACCCATATCTATAACCTAACTCAACTTTGTAATCCCTATCTGGAACTGGTATAGGCAGATACCATTCTGTACTGTAACTGTCAACTGCAATTTCCCTTAAAGTTCCTTGATTAAAATCTCCATCTTTAGCACCTGTTACGTCGTAAAGCCTTAAACATAATTTATTGGCACCAAGAGATTTTGCCTTCTCTCTATCAACCTCAGAAATTTGCCAGAAGACATAGGCCCAATCGGGATCCCTAGGCAAAAATACTAAATTTGTTTTTTCATCTACTTGATTCGGTATATCAGTTACTTTCTGGTTAAGAATACTTTTATCATCTTTTGCCTGTGGAATATTCCTAGTTTTATTTGCTTTAGCTTGGTAATTGACTATTAAATCTACTAATGCAGCCTTAGTTTTACGACTATAAAGAGGAACAGATAATTTGCTCGCCACTTGTCGCAATTGTCTGAGGGTTAGACTAAGCAATTCATCCTTACTTTTAATCCCTTCACCCACTTTAAAATCTCCGTTTTTGTTTGGGATCAGTATGTTCTTTTTTTTGCCAAACTGCGTGATATTTTTCATTGTCGTCAGGATCTACTGACTCCTTTTGGTTTCATAAAATTCTATAATTTCTTATAATCGATTGATATTACTATTATTTAAAAGAATTTAAAAAAAATAAAAAATCAAAGAATTTTTTTTGTTTTTTAAAATTTATTACCATACGAAACTTGATTAATCTCAATTATATTTTTTCTTCGGGATCACGAATTCTGAATCTCAGTTTTCTAAGGAAGTTAATGTAATCAAATCATCTAAATTGAGATCTAGAGGATACTTACCTGTCTTTTCCCCATAATTCTTTAATTTAATAGCAGCTGAATTCATTTGTTCAAACAACAATAATGAGAAACTATCATCTTTTAATTTTTTAGCTTCATTTTCACACCAGTTTTTTAAAAGGATTTCATTTGGAAATTCCTTGTCAGCTTTTATTGAAATATCTTTAAATACCTCTAAACAGTGTGACAGTAATTTAAGGTGTAGTTTTTGTAATGTTGATAAATCCAGCCTCTCAATTTGATCTACGACTTCTTTCTTAACTGGACTCATAAAAGAATTAAATTGTTCAGACATTAAAATTAGATTAAAGGGTAATAAAAAAAATCAATATTGGGATATCTTTAGTTAAAGTATATATGAGTCTAATCGAAATAAATTTTCTACTCAAATTATGGTTAATGAAAATTTGGTTGATAATATCGTTTCCGAACCGTATAAATATGGTTTTGTCACAGAAATTGAAAGTGAAAAGATCTCTAAAGGCATCAATGAAGATATAGTGCGCTTAATTTCATCTAAAAAAAATGAGCCTGATTATTTGTTAAATTTTAGATTAAATGCTTTCAAGAAATGGAAAGAATTAGAGGAGCCAAACTGGGCAGATTTAGGTTATGAAAAAATTGATTATCAAGATATAATTTATTATTCTGCTCCCAAGCAAAAGGATAAAATAAAAAGTTTAGATGAAGTTGATCCTAAATTATTAGAGACATTTGACAAATTAGGCATTCCTTTAACAGAACAGAAAAGGCTAACTAACGTTGCAGTCGATGCTGTGTTCGATAGCGTTTCAATAGCGACTACATTCAAAGAACAACTTGCAGAACATGGAGTAATATTTTGTTCTATAAGCGAAGCTATTAAAGATCATTCTGATTTAATAGAAAAATATCTAGGTTCAGTCATACCTGCCTCTGACAATTATTTCGCAGCATTAAATTCAGCAGTATTTAGCGATGGTTCATTTGTTTATATCCCAAAAAATGTAACTTGCCCAATGGATTTATCGTCTTACTTCAGAATTAACAGTGGTGATTCAGGTCAGTTCGAAAGAACTTTAATAATTGCAGAAGAAGGAAGTTCAGTTAGTTACTTAGAAGGTTGTACTGCCCCAATGTTTGATACAAATACATTACATGCTGCAGTTGTTGAATTAATCGCTCTAGACGATGCCTCCATAAAATACTCAACTGTACAAAATTGGTATGCAGGCAATGAAAAAGGTGTGGGCGGGATCTTTAATTTTGTTACAAAAAGAGGAAAATGTATTGGGAAAAGGAGCAAAATAAGTTGGTCACAAGTAGAGACTGGCTCAGCTATTACTTGGAAGTATCCAAGCTGTATTTTAATCGGAGAAGAATCAATAGGTGAATTCTATTCTGTAGCATTAACAAACAATCTTCAACAAGCAGATACAGGAACAAAAATGATTCATATTGGTCCAAAGACTAAATCAACAATTGTCAGCAAAGGCATTAGTGCAGGTCACTCTTCAAATAGTTATAGAGGCTTAGTAAAAATTGGATCACAAGCTAAAGGTGCAAGAAATTATAGTCAATGTGATTCGATGCTAATAGGAGATAAAGCAGCAGCGAATACATTCCCATATATTCAATCTCAACAACCAAATTCAGAAGTTGAACATGAGGCGAGCACGTGTAGAATTTCAGAAGATCAACTTTTTTACTTACAAAGTAGAGGTATAGAATTTGAAGAAGCAGTTTCTATGATGGTTAGCGGTTTCTGCAGAGATGTCTTTAATCAATTACCTATGGAATTTGCGGCAGAAGCTGACAAATTACTCTCTTTAAAACTAGAAGGGTCAGTTGGTTAACCCATTTTATCTAAACCAAAGTTAATGGAAAGCAAAAAAGAAATCAAACAAACGCTTTTAGAAATAAGTAATCTTTTTGCATCCACGGAAAACTTAACTATTTTGAAAGGTGTAAATATAAAAATCAACTCTGGAGAAATTCATGCAATCATGGGTAGAAACGGATGTGGCAAAAGTACTCTTTCAAAGATAATTGCTGGTCATCCATCATACGAAATTACTAGTGGTAAGATTGAACTTTGTGGAAATGATATTGAACCATTGGAACCAGAAGAAAGGGCTCAATCTGGTATTTTCTTAGGTTTTCAATATCCTATAGAGATTCCAGGAGTAAGTAATTTAGAATTCCTGCGTGTAGCAACAAATGCAAGAAGAAAATTCCTTAAAAAAGAAGAATTAGATACATTTGAATTCGAGGATTTTGTAAAGGAAAAACTAGACATTGTCAAAATGGACTCTGCATTTTTATCCAGAAGTATTAATCAAGGCTTTTCAGGTGGTGAGAAAAAAAGAAATGAAATTTTGCAGATGGCATTGTTAGAGCCAAAAATTGCGATATTAGATGAAACTGATTCAGGTTTAGATATTGATGCTTTAAGAATTGTTGCCTCTGGAATAAAAAAAATAGCTAATGAAAATTCTGGAATAATACTAATTACTCATTATCAAAGACTACTCGATGAGATAAAGCCAGATTTTGTTCATGTAATGGCTGACGGTAAGATAATCAAAACTGGTGATAGTAATCTTGCTTTAGAACTTGAAAAAAATGGATACGACTGGACTGATGAATTCATTAATAAAAATTAATTAACAATGAATATTATTGAGAGGATTACAAAAGGTGATGAAAATATTTCTGATAACAAATCTAATCTTCAAAAAATAACTTTAGAAAAATTAAGAGCAAATCCTATCCCGAATAGTAAAAATGAAATTTGGAGACAAACCAATAAATCCAAGTTTTCTCGTTTTCTCAATTATAAATTTAGTAACGATTTTTATTATCCTCAAATACCGGGGCATTCAAAAATTGAGAATATTTGCCGTATTTTTATCGGAGAGAACAAAAAAGTCAACCTTAAAGAGAGAAATTGGGAAATTAAAGAATTAGATGAAAAGGAAATCTTAAAATTTTTACAACAAAAAATCTTTAAATCCGATGACACCAAAAATTGGAGTAACTTGTTAAATCATTTCTTAACAGATAAAAAAAATATTGTTGGCTTAAATATTTCAGGGAAAGAAATTCCTCATTTAGAGATAATTTGTAATTCCATTAATAATTTTTTCAATTCTAAAACACTAATCATAAAAATAGAAGAAGGTACTTCAGCCAACATTTCACAAATAAATATAGGAGATAAAAATTCTGCATTATCAATTTCTTCTTATATTAATATTGGAGAAGAGTCAGTTGTTAATCATGGGATTATCTCTTATGGCAAAAATAGTTCACACATTATTAGTACATTAAATGTAAGCCAGCATAAACATAGTGAATACAATCTTGGGTCACTACAATTTGAATATGACTTTGGCAGGCTAGAAATAAATATTAATCAAGTTGAAGGAAATGCAAAAACAAATATCAAAGGGATTCAAATAACAAAAAATAATGAACAAATTTCTACATATGCCAATATTGCATTTAATGGCCCTAATGGATTTTTAGATCAATTAAACAAATCCTTAGCCAATGATAGGTCACATTCAGTTTTTGAAGGATTAATAATCGTACCTCAAATTGCTCAAAGGACTGATGCCTCTCAGCTAAGTAGAAATTTACTCTTATCAAATTATGCAAAAATAGATACTAAACCTCAATTAGAGATAGTCGCAGACGATGTAAAGTGCATGCACGGCGCGACTATTTCACAATTAAATGAGGATGAAGTTTTTTATATGAGATCAAGGGGTCTCACGCTTGAACAAGCGAGTCAACTACAATTAAGATCCTACTATCAAGAAATTATCTCTTTTTTACCTATATCTAAGGAAAGATGGGATCTATTGGCTTTATTATTAAAGGATAAATAATGAAAACCCTTGAAAATTTCAGATTAATAAGAGAAGATTTTCCTTTATTAGATAGAAAATTTAATGAAGAAGAAAAACTAATATACCTTGATCATGCCGCAACTACTCAAAAACCCAAACAAGTTCTTAAAAAGATAAATGACTACTACTTAAATTATAATGCTAATGTTCATAGAGGTGCACATCAGCTAAGTGCTAAGGCTACTGAAAAGTTTGAGAATGCAAGATTATCAATCAAAAATTATATTAAAGCCAACTCAACAAAAGAAATCATTTTCACAAGAAATGCTACTGAAGCTATCAATATCGCAGCAAGATCATGGGGAGAGAAAAACTTAAAAGAAAATGATGAGATATTATTATCAATTATGGAACATCACAGTAATATAGTTCCATGGCAGCTAGTTGCAGAAAGAAATAAATGCAAAGTTAAATTTACAAAAATTACAAATGATGGGACTTTAGACATCGAGGATTTCAAAAATAAGCTCAATAAAAAAACAAAAATTGTAAGTCTTGTTCACATTAGTAATACCCTGGGATGCTGCAATCCCATTAAGAAAATTGCACAACTTTCCAAAAAAAATGGATCTCTAGTTTTAGTTGATGCATGTCAAAGTTTAGCTCATACAGAAGTTGATGTTAAAGATTTAAATATTGACTTTCTTGCTGGCTCAGGTCATAAATTATGCGGGCCTACAGGTATAGGTTTCTTGTGGGCAAAAGAAGAAATACTTAATAAAATGCCCCCTCTTTTTGGAGGTGGGGAGATGATACAAGATGTCTTTGAAGAAAAGAGCACTTGGGCCGATCTTCCTCATAAGTTTGAGGCTGGAACACCTGCTATAGCTGAAGCGATTGGTTTATCAGAAGCACTTAATTATATCAGTATATTAGGACTGAATAATATTCAAAAATATGAGAAAAAACTTACAGAATATCTATTTGAACAATTGCATTCAATTAAAGATTTAAATATTATTGGTCCAAATCCATATCAAGATTCCAACAGAGCTTCGTTAGCATCATTTTTCATTAAAAATATACATTCAAATGATATTGCAGAGATTTTAGATTCAAAAGGTATTTGCATAAGAAGTGGAAATCACTGTTGCCAGCCTTTGCATAAATACTTAAATATAAATTCCACTGCAAGAGTTAGCATGAACTTCACTACAACAAAAGAAGATATTGATATATTCATTGAAAAACTTGAAGAAACTATAAACTTTCTTAGAATTAATTCTTAAAATTTAAAATATAGTGTAGAAATTTTTCAGTTCTTTTTAGAACATTTATTTTGTTCTGTATCTTTTTAAAACCATGTCCTTCTTCATCAAATAGAACAATTTCAGAATAAATATTGTTTTCTAAAAGTTTTTTATGAAAATCAGTCGATTCCTTAAAGTTAATTACAGAATCATTTTTTCCATGAAAAATAAGAATTGGTTTATTAATTTTATATAAATTATTTTTAGGAGACCTATCAAAATATGTCTTTTGATTAATCTCAAAATTACCTATTAAAGAATTTAAGTAGTTCCTTTCAAATCTATGCGTATTTATACGCATATCATTTAAATCAATAACAGGATATTTACAAATCGCTCCTTTAAAAATATCAGTCATATATAAAGCTGTTAAAGCAGTAAAGCCACCCGCACTATTTCCTGCAATTATAATTTTCGAAGGGTCTATTAATTTCTGTGCACTTAATTTTTGAGCCAAAGCTATACAATCAGCAGAATCTACTATGCCCCATAGAGTATTTAAACGTTCTCTATATTGCCTTCCAAAGCCTGAGGATCCTCCATAATTAACTTCGGCAACTAACCAACCTCTAGAAGTCCAATACTGAACTTCTAAATTTAATGCTCCATCAAATGAAGAGGTTGGACCGCTATGAGCCTTAATAATTAAAGGAGGTTTATTTTTAGTAATAACTTTTGGCCGATAAATCCATGCATGTGTTTTTCTCTTTTTATAACCTTTAAACCAATATGATTCTGCTTTTGAATATTGATTTATAATTTTTGACTTCACTATGTTTGAAAGAGATAACTTAGGATAATTATCGATATCTATTTCAATTAATTTTTCAGGAGAGATATCATTTGAAGCCAAGCAAATTAATCTATTAGAACTCACACATAGATCTCTCAAGCAATTAAAAGGTAAATTTATTTTTTGATGAAAAGAACAATCTTGATAATGTTCTATTATCCAAGATTTTCTATTTTTAGCTAAACAAAATAAGCTTTGCTTTGAACCTGCTAAAGTTGTCATCCCAGAGGTCCACTCCGGCAAACCATATTCGTAAAATTCCTTTGTAATTTTTTTTAAAATATGAATTTCCTCTATTTGATTAATCTTCAAAAATAATAAATTCCACCAACCTGAACTATCTTCTGAACAGATAAGTGTATCTCTAGAAATCCATAATGGTTGAAAAAAAGATATTAATTTATTGTTATTTATATTTTTATTTTTAAATTTCACTATTTTTTGTAATTGGCCACATACATTTATACTCCCAAAAAAAAGATTATTACTTTCCCACGGCATATTATTAGCATTCCACTCTAACCAAGAAAGCAAACTCTTATCTTCATTACATCCAAGAGAACTCGCAAAGCCCTCAAATTCTCTTAAAACTATCAATTCCTGCCTCTCTTTATTCAAATCTATAGAAAAAAGGAAATCTTTCTCATCCTTCTCGCATAAACCTAATAATTTATCTTTATTAGTAATAACGAAACTGGAATCATAATTACAATTAAATGGTTTAGTTAATTGTTTTGAACTTGTTAAATCATTTAGATAATTAGCATTTTTAGCTCCCTTATTATTGATCTCAAAAATCTTGTACCAAAGTGAATTCGTTAATTTATCAATCCAGATAAGGTAAAACTTGTCGTTTTTTAAAAAACACTTATAAGATTTTCCACCATATCCGTGAAAATTACTTTTAATATAAAAGCTATCTCCAATTAAATTTTGAGCCTCCATGTTTTTGTGAAGAAAAGGTCTTACCAGAATCGTATTCCTTGGATCTTTACCTGATGATATATTTCCTACCCAAAAAATAAAATCCTCAAGTAGAGATAATTGTTGATAAGATTTGATGTTTGGATAAACATCTGTAATAGGCAATTTTTTGTAATTATTCATTCATTTTATGACGTTCAGAATGCAAAAAATGTTACTATCTTTATAGTCTAACTATTAATGAATCCTAAGTTAAATATAGTGGCAAATCAATTTTCACAATTAGCAAGAAAATCAAGGAATAATGTTTCTAGTACAAAAGTTAATAAAGAAGCAGTAGATAATCCACCTCTTGAAATTTTTAAATTAGGCAGTAAAACTCTTAGAACAGAAGCTAAACGCATTAGCAAGGTTGATAATCAAATAAGAAATTTAGCAAAAGAAATGCTTCAAAGTATGTATTCGGCGAAAGGAATTGGGCTTGCTGGACCACAAGTCGGGATAAGCAAGGAATTATTAGTTATAGATATAAATTTTGAAGATTCAGCTGCAGAACCACTGATTCTAATAAACCCAGAAATAACAGCATTTGGATCTACGCTAAATTCATACGAAGAGGGATGCTTAAGCATACCAGGTGTTTATTTAAATGTAGTAAGACCATCAACTATAAAATTGAAATTTCGAGATGAGATGGGAAGACCAAGAAAAATGAATGCCGATGGCTTATTAGCTAGATGTATTCAACATGAAGTTGATCATCTTAAAGGAGTCCTTTTTATCGATAGAGTAACCTCAACAGAGGAACTTAAAAAAGAATTAACAAAAGAGGGTTATAAAATGAAAGATGTTTTACCTCTGGATTAAATTTTTTAAAGTTTGAACTTATGACAAATACCACAATTTTTCAAAAAATTATCAATGGTGAGATATCATGCGAAAAATTATATGAAGATGAATTATGTATTGCTTTTAATGATATTTCCCCACAAGCACCAATTCATTATTTAGTTATACCTATAAAACCGATCCCAAGTTTAAGAGATTGCAAAGAGATCGATGAGAATCTATTAGGTCACCTTATTTTAGTTGGCCAGAAAATAGCTGAAGATAAAAAACTTTCACATTGGAGGACCGTAATTAATACAGGAGCTGAGTCAGGACAGACTGTCTTTCATCTACATATACACTTTTTAAGCGGCAGGGCAATGTCATGGCCGCCAGGTTAAACTCTCAATAATGTAAATTGTGAGCTATAAATAAATGAATGACTACTTCAATATGAATACACCTGACACTTATACATCTAAAGATAAAAATATAATTATTAAAAACTGGCAAAATCTTGATGAAGCACAAAAACAAACTCTTCTAAAAATTTGGAAAATATTAACTTATAAGTGGCAATTTCAAATACTACTTAATACCCCATTTTTAGTCTATTGGTTACTAGACAAACAAATTGATTCTGTACATCAATTTAACTTAAACTTATTAACCAAATTAAATTTGCCAGATTGGCTACTATCAATAATAGGTTTTGCTAATTAGATAATAAATTTAGCTGTTTTTATAGTTGCTAATTTATTATTATATAATCAATGAATTAACAAAAAATAAATATTAAATATTTGAATTCAAACTATTATGTCCCAATCAATATCATCATCTAGCAAAGGCATTTTAGAACAAATAACTAAATTAAGGCGTTTAACGCAACCATATTTTTTACCTTACACATCCAGTAATGGTTGGTCATTTTTACTACTAATATTTGCACTAATTTGTTGTGTATCAGGAACTTTATTATTTTTACTTACAGGGTTAATGAATCTCTTAAGTAATTCAGCTCCAAGTTTGACGAATGAATATTTGAGTGGTTTAGACGAAGTTATAGATAAAATCTGGAATTCAAAGATTGGTTATATAGTAACTTCACTTTTTTTATTTGGAATTGGAGCTTTTGCTTTATTCAGAAATCAGTTAAGGCAAAAGAGATGGGTACCATGGCTTATTTTAGGTTTAGTTTTGCTAATGCTTTTATCAGTTAATGGAATTAATGCAGGAATTTCATACTTAGTTAAAGACATAACAAACGGATTAATAGGTCAAAACGCAAGCGAAAGTTACAGCAAGCTTTGGGTTCTAGGTATATGCTTTATAACTGCATTACCTTTTAGAAGCCTACAATTTTATTTATCAGCAAAACTACAATTACTGTGGAGGGAATGGCTTTCAAATAATCTAATTGATAATTATTTAACAGATAGAACCTACTACATACTTAACCCAAATGATGAAAATGATACTGATATAGATAATCCTGATCAACGAATTACTGAAGATGCAAGAGACTTTACAGCGCAAACATTAGATTTGTCTCTAAACATTTTTGATTCAATATTGACTTTTTCAATTAATATTGGAATTTTACTGAGTATCAGTAGAAACTTAACATTTGCATTAATCATATATGCAAGCATTCTTTCTACACTAATTGTTTTCGCAAGTAAGAAATTATTTAAATTAAATTTTGAACAGCTTAAATACGAAGCAAATTTTAGATATGGATTAGTACATATAAGAAATAATGCAGAATCTATAGCATTTTATGCTGGTGAAAAGCAAGAGTCACAAGAAATTAATAATAGATTAAAAAGTGTGGTCAAGAATTTTAATCTTTTAATAATATGGGAAGCTTTACTCAGAGTCCTTCAAAGATCAACGATATATGGAAGTGTTTTTATTCCTTTCATAATACTTTCAGGACCGCTTTTAGCTGGAAATATGGATTTCGGCGAATTTTCTCAGGCAAGATTAAATTATCAATTACTAGAGGGCTCTTTATTTTTCATAATTTATAAAATTGAAGCTTTAGCAAGGTTCTCAGCCTCTATTGGCAGATTAGAGGGTTTTCAAAGTAGTATAAATGAAGTTAAAACTTCAAAATATAATTTATACAAAAATGATGTCTTAGATAGTGATTCTATTTATCTTAAAAATGTAACTGTAAAAACTCCTGAGGATGAAAGATTATTGGTAAATAATTTAAATTTAAGTGTTAAATACGGAGAAAGTATATTAGTTGTAGGACCTTCAGGATGTGGGAAAACCTCACTTCTTAGAGTAATAAGCGGTTTATGGTCAACTAATAAAGGAGAAGTTTTATCTCCACAAAAAGGAGAATTATTATTTATACCACAGAAACCTTATATGAATTTAGGAACATTAAGGGAACAATTATGTTATCCACTAGAAACTAATAGATTTAGTGATGATCATCTTCAAGCAGTGCTTACACAAGTAGAACTAAAAAATTTAGTTGATAGATATCCAGATCTGGATGTAAAACAAGATTGGCAAAGAATATTATCCCAGGGCGAACAACAAAGGTTAGCATTTGCCAGACTTCTTCTTAACTCACCAAAATTTGTAATTCTTGATGAAGCTACTAGTGCACTAGATATCAAAACAGAGCATTATCTATATAATTTACTTAAAGAAAGAGAAATTGCTATTGTTAGTGTTGGTCATAGACCTACATTACAAGATTTCCATGAAAATGTTCTTGAATTAAAGGGTAATGGCAAATGGTCATTAATTAATTCAAAAAATTTCAATTTTAATTCAAATTTAGATACAAATAACTAATGAAAGAAAAATTTATTGAACAGAATGAGAGTAAAAATGAATCAATTAATGAGAGTTCATCTTCTGGAGAGATAAAAAGTGATAAAAATATATCTTCATCTAAAGAATATTCGTTTGGATGGGGTCAATACTCAGAAATAACTAATGGTAGATTCGCAATGGTTGGATTTACTGCAATTATATTAATAGAAATGATCAGTAAAAAATCCTTCCTTGTTTGGGCTGGAATCATACACTAATCATCAAATCTTGAACTATTATCTCTAGGTTTATCTTTTTTAGACGATACATTATATCTTCCTTTTTGATTTTTAATATTTGTATTATTATTTATTGCTCTTCTGTCTAGTCTATTTCTTTTTAATTCATTATTTTTATCAAGAAAAGAGGCTTCCTCTACTTGATTAGTTAAAGTTTGCTTCCGGAGGTTATCTCTTGATGATTGCTTCCTTTGAGTGGCAGGTGATTTATTAACTAATTTATCCTCAGCTCTGCGTGATGTCTTTTGATTAGCGAGGGGTCGAGAACCACGTTTAATTTCACTTCTTATATTTCTCCTATCACCGAAATTACTTCTCCTTGATTCTAAATTTCTATCTTCTGAGAATCGATTTCTTTTTGGAAAATCCCTGTCTTGTGATTCATTATTTGTAGAAAATGTATTTCTTCTGCTAACAGCTGATTCTGGGATGGCTCGTGAAGATCTTCTTTGGGGATATCTATTTTCTCCATAATCTTCTTCCTCTGTTTCTCTAGACTGAAATCTTCTTGTTGATGAAATAGGAGGTTGTTCAAATTTATCATAATCATCTTCCCATCTATTTCTGGGAGCTGTTCTTGGCATATTTTGTATATCATCATCTTCAAAAAATGAAGACCTTCGTGCTTGATCTGTTGCGATACCTCTTAAACGTACACTTTCATAAGCAAAAAATACTGTAGTCCCAGCTAACAAAAACTGACCAAACTGTAAGATTGGATCTAATCTCCAGCCCTGAAAGAATAATATTCCTCCGCATAAAAGACCTATAGCAGCAAAAAAAACATCATAATCACGAGCTAAAGCAGGTTTAAAAGACCTTAAGAAATAAAGTCCGCCCCCGCATACTGCGAGGACAATCCCAACAATACTTGCCCAATTAAGACTAGCATTGACCACAATTTTTCTCCAAAAAGTTAAGAAAGAGTTTTACAACCCTATGTAATTATATTTTACGTAATAATTATATAAAAACTAGCGTCTTCTTCCAGCTCTTTCTGCATCAAGCTTGTCATTCTGACTTACAGCTATTAAAAATGCAGTTGCTGGAACAACAATTAACAAAGCTGCTGCTATAAAACTACCTATCATACCCACTGCAGAGTTATTTGAAGCTTCTGGTGAGAAATTTGCAAGTAAAAGTATTTGAGAAATTTGAAGCACTTGTATTAAAAAATTAAATTCTCAATTCATAATACGAATTAATTCATGATTTATGGGATATTTATTAAGATGAATTAAATAATTGTCATTACATTGATTGATAAATTCCTGCCTATTTTGGATTTATTTTTAGGAATACTATTGTCGTTTCTTACTTTATTATTTCTTGTCAGGTTAATTATGACTTGGTATCCTAAGATTAATGAGAAAAATGGATTTTGGATAATTGTTACATTACCAACAAACCAAATTCTAAAAATAACTAAAAAAATAATTCCGCCCATTGGAGGGGTTGATGTTTCACCAGTTATTTGGATAGGAATAATTAGCTTTATAAGAGAACTATTAGTCGGCCAACAAGGATTAATAAAATTAGCAATTCAAAAGTTACATTAGAAACTTTAGAAATTAGGTAACAATTCTTCCTCTACATATTTTGTATAAATTTTACCCTCTTTAAATTTACTCTTATCAAGAAGAGTTAAGTGAAAATTAATAGTTGTCGGGATACCTGTCACTGCACATTCATTCAAAGCTCTATTCATTCTTTTTATTGCTGCGTTACGATCTTTGCCCCAAACAATTAACTTTCCAATAAGTGAATCATAAAAAGGCGGGATTTCATATCCAGTATATACATGACTATCAACTCTAACGCCAGGACCTCCAGGGGGGAGCCAGCCAGTAATCTTACCTGGAGAAGGACGGAAATTATGTGAAGGATCTTCTGCGTTTATTCGGCATTCAATAGCATGTCCATTTAAGTGAATTTCTTCCTGATTAAAATCTAAATTATCACCGCCAGCTATTTTTATTTGTTCAGCAATTAAATCTACGCCAGTAACCATCTCTGTGACAGGATGCTCAACCTGTATTCTTGTATTCATTTCCATAAAATAAAATTGTTCGTCTTCATCTACTAAAAATTCAACAGTGCCTGCTCCTTCATATTTGATAGATTGAGCTGCTGCTATTGCAGCATTACCCATTTTTTCTCTTAAATCTGAATTGATTGCTGGGCTTGGAGATTCCTCTAAAAGTTTTTGATGTCTTCTTTGAACCGAACAATCTCTTTCCCCGAGGTGTATAACATTACCACATCTATCCGCCAAAATTTGCACTTCAACATGGCGAGGCTTCTTAATGAATTTTTCCATATACAAACCATCATTACCAAAAGCTGCTTCTGCTTCTCCTTGAGCTGCCTTAAACATTTTTTCTAACTTATCAGGACTCTCCACTAACCTCATACCTCTCCCACCTCCTCCAGCCGTTGCCTTGATTATTACTGGGTAACCTATTCTTTCAGCGAGTGTAAATGCTTCCTTAACATCAACGAGCAAACCTTTACTACCAGGAACTGTAGGTACTCCAACCTTTTCCATTGTTTCTTTAGCAGTAGATTTATCTCCCATTTGTCTAATCGAACTAGGTGAGGGTCCTATGAATATAATTCCATGATCATTACACATCTCAGCAAACTTATCATTTTCTGCTAGAAATCCATAACCAGGATGAATTGCATCCACACCGCGAGAAGTTGCTGCTGCCAGTATGTTCGGAATATTTAAATAACTTTTATTACTTAAAGAATCTCCAACGCAAACTGCTTCATCGGCTAATTGAACATGCAGTGCATTTTTATCTACTGTGCTGTAAACAGCAACCGTAGCGATGCCAAGCTCTCTACAACTTCTGATGATGCGTAAAGCTATTTCACCACGATTAGCAATTAAGACTTTTTCAACCATTACAAAATAATCAAATTTAAAGAGTGATACTTACAAAAGTATTTAAGCAATTTTCAATTTATTTAGGTATTGATTTAGAATACAACCTGAAACGACCTATGTGGCTAATTTTTAGTCTTATGCAATAGAAAAGAAAGAAAAATATGTTTTCTTTAAAAACATATTTTTTTGAGGCATCATTTCTTGTAGAATAAAAATGGCTGAAAAATAAACAGTATTGAAGCCATATAAGCGGATGTGGCGGAATTGGTAGACGCGCACGTCTAAGGAGCGTGTGGCCTAGGCCTTGCGAGTTCAAGTCTCGCCGTCCGCATATTATTCATTAATTATGTTAACTGCAATTTCAAATGAATCAGCTGCAGTTGTTATAGTTTCCAACGGTCCCGGAGAGTTAGCAACTTGGGTTAAACCAGTTCTAGATCACCTAATTAAGCAAAAATATAAGTCCACAAATTCAAATATCCCTAACTATCAATTAATATTGACACTTGTACCATGTCCACATGCTACCGGGAATGAATTTAAAGTTGCAAATGATTGGCAGATATTAGATTTAATTATACCTGCTAATCATTTTTTAAAATTACTTTTAAAACCATCTTCCTTTGGGACATGGCCAAGAAATGGAGTAGTTGTATTTCTTGGAGGGGATCAATTCTGGAATATATTATTAGCGAAAAGATTAGGTTATCAAAGCATTACTTATGCAGAATGGATTGCAAGATGGCCTAGATGGAATCTCCATATTGCTGCGATGAACGAAGAAGTTAGAAATAAACTTCCAAAAAAATTTAAGAAGAAATGTCAAGTTATTGGGGACTTAATGGCAGATGTTAAAGATAATTTGTCACCAGTAAATGAAATTAATAATAAAAAGTGGATCGCTATTTTACCTGGCTCCAAAAAAGCTAAATTATCAATAGGGATACCTTTTTTTCTTGAAGTAGCTGATCTTATCAAAGAACGTGATAAGAACATAAATTTAATGATTCCTATGGCTCCTTCGACTGAATTAAAAGATTTTATTTATTTTCAAAGTGATAAAAATCCAATTGCTAAATATTACTCCTCGAATATAAAATCCATACAAAAAGTTAATAATTCTATTTTTGCTTATGTTATAGAAACTTGTAAAAATACAAAAATCTTTATACTAAACCAAAATTCAAATCACAATATTTTAAGCCAATGTAAGCTTGCTTTAACAACAATAGGAGCTAATACTGCCGAATTAGCTGCAATAAATCTTCCTATGATTGTTGTTTTGCCTGTACAACATTTAAATGCCATGAATGCATGGGATGGTGTCTTTGGGATTATAGGGAAAATTAATTTCCTCAATAGAATACAAACTTTTATATTTAAAAAATGGTATTTAAAAAAAAATAAATTTTTTGCTTGGCCAAATATAAAAGCAAATAAACAAATAATTCCAGAAAGAATTGGAATTATCCAACCCATAGATATATCAAATGAAGCTATTTATTTATTAAATGAGAAAAATATTTTATCAGAACAAAAAATTAATTTATTAAAAATAAGAGGAAAAAAGGGAGCTATTAAAAAAATATCTCATTTAATTTTAGATGCAATAACAATTTAATAGTTACCAAGGGTCATCTATATCATTTAAGTCTAAAGCTGATTCTTCAATCGATGCTTTCCCTTTATTATCAATAGGTTCAATATCTAATGTATCTTGAACTTGTTCAATTGGTCTTAGTGAAGCGCGTTTTCTTGAAGTTATACTTTTTTGATTTAAATCCTTTTTATCAGAATTTTTATTCGAGGATTCTCTCACTATTTCGCTTTTATCAAAATAATCATCATTCTCTAAATAAAGTCTCTTTTTGTCTTGAGTATTTTCTTGAGAATTATCAACCTCAACATACTCCATCTCATTTTCATAACTATCTTCATAATTATATTCATTCTCTTGAGATTCCTCTAAAAGATAATTATCTTTTTCTGCTTCTGAACCTGAGAGCAATTGATTCTCTACAGGGACTAATTTTGATGAATACTTACTATATTCTCTATTATCCCAGGAGGATCCTCCTACTCCCAATTTCTCAAGGAATCCGCTACTTAATTGATTTAATTTTTCTTCAGCACCTTCATAAACGATTATTCTATCTGTTCCACTACTCACAATTTCATCTACTGGTATTTCCCATGTACTTAAAACGCCTTCCCCTAATAATGGAACTCCAATCGCGCCCATCACTAATGAAATAAGTTCCCCAGTTTCAATATCAAATGAAAACCCAAGAACTCTACCAAGTAATTCACCTGATTCTGTTATAACTTGGCAATTAATAACCTTGCTATATCTTTCAGGAGCAAAATTATCATTTAAAGAATCGAGTGAGTCAACAAGTATTACATCTCCAACTTGTTTAATACTTTCTAGAGGCATCCATTTAGGTAATCCTGGCAAAAATCTTGTTAAAGGGTTATCTCTAAGGCCAAGAGCAACCACCTCCCTTCTATCAATATCAACTACCACTTCTCCTACGACTCCAAGTCTCCTGCCAGTATCAGTTGTAATGACCTGAGTTCCCATTAATTCAGAACGCAGCCATAATCGATCACTCGGAATTATTTTGAGTGGATCATTATTAGTGGAAATGTTAGACAAACTCATAAATTACTTTTTAATATTCTGACGTAAAAATTTAAAATAGTGAGTTTAAGCAGCATTTGGCAACCCAATTACTTGTGTATGGGAACCCCTCGCTTGTGCAACCCCAATAGTTCGCATTGATGCATTAATCATAGGACGTCTATGACTTACTACAATAAATTGTGCATTTGAAGACTGAGCAGTAATCAGCTTTGATAATCTTTCAACATTTATGCCATCTAAGAAACTATCAACCTCATCTAATGCGTAAAAAGGAGATGGTTTATATTTTTGAAGAGCGAACAAAAAACTTAATGCCGTCAATGACTTTTCCCCTCCTGACATTGATGCTAATCTTCTCACATTTTTTCCTTTAGGGTGAGCTACTAAGGTTAATCCTCCCTCAAGAGGAGCATTCTTATTTTCAAGTTGCAAAAATCCATCCCCATCTGACAGCATTGCAAATATTTCTCTAAAATGTTTATCTACTTCAATAAAAGCTTCCATAAATGCTTCTTGACGCATAGTTGAAACAGTTTCAATTCTTAATAATAATTCTGATCTCTCTTTAGACAAAATTTGTAAGCGTTCAACTAGAGCATTCAGTCTATCTTCAAGTTCTGCTAACTCATCTAAGGCAAGCATATTTACTGGTTCCAAACTTTCTAGAGAAGAATTTAAAGATAATATTTCTACTTGCAATTCTTCTATATTTTTGTATGAGTATTTATTTAAATCTGGTAAAGGATCTGGAAGAAGTTTTTTATATTCTTCAAGTCTAATAGATTCATTTCTTTTTTCCTCAACAAGACTATCAATATCTCTTTTTAAATAATCTAGCTTTAATACAATTTCATTTTGTTCTTGTCTATGATTTGATATTTTCAAGTTCAACTCATCTCTTTTACGCCGCATCACTCCTAAATTTTGCTCAAGGTTATCTTTCTGTGACTCGAGATTTAGTAATTCCTTTTTTAAATCATTTTTTTTAACGATCCAATCCTGATGAGAAATTGAAAGTTCTTTTATAGAATCAACAAGATTTTTCTCTTTTAATAAAATTAATTTCTGCTCGTTACAAATCTTTTCTTGATTTAAAGCTATGTTATTTTTTTGTTCTAATAATAAATTTCTTTTTTTAATTAATTGCTCCAATTCAGAATCAACTCCCTCAAAATCTTTATTTATTATTTTTAAAGTGGCATTTTGATTATTTTCATTAATTATTATTAGACTCTTTTCCAATTGTTTTAACTTATTTTGATGAGGTAAAGAATCATCCAAAACTTTATCTAAGTTATCTTTCAATAAATCATTTTTATCATTTAATTGGCTCAATCTCATTAAATTTGCCTGAATTTTATTTTCAAATAATTTCATAGACTTTTGATTCAAATCTATTTCTTTTTTTATAGAAACAAAAAACTCATTTGACTCTCTTTGAGTAACAAGAAGATTCTCTAACATCAGGTTCTTATTTTTGAGCTCATTATTTGCAATTATAATTGATTCATTAATTTCTAATAAACGTTTTTTGAAAGGACTAATTTCATCAACATCATCATTAGAACCAAATCTAAAAATTAATTCTCTATTTAATTTACTTCCTCCCGTTATTGCGCCTGTACTTTCAAGAAGCTCTCCACTTAAAGTGACAATTCTTGCCTTAATTTGGAAATTCTTTGCTGTATCTAAATCAGTAAAAACTTTAGTATCTCCGAAAACATATTGAAAAACATCTTTATAAGTAGTTTCATAATCAATTAAATTTATAGCCTTATCAATATAACCCTCCGAATCGTTCATCTCATATCTTGCAGTAGAAAAATTATTGCATGATTTTTTTAATCTATTGAGCGGTAGAAAAGTTAATCTACCCGCTTTTTTTCTCTTAAGGATATCAATTGCTTTAGAAGCTACAAAATCATTATCAACTACAATTTGGCCTAATCTGTTCCCTGCAGCGATTTCAAGAGCATATCTATATTTTTCTTTTACTTCTCCTAATTGAGCTACATACCCGTGAATACCCTCAAGGCCAGCCTCGAGAAGAATCCGTAAAGCGAATGCCCCCCTAGTCTCATTTAAAGTTTCTTTACGACTTTCAATTTTAGATAAGTCTTTTTCAAGTTTTAATCTTTCATAACCCAATCTATCTATAGTTTTTGCTAAAACATTTATCTCGGATTTACAATTGCTAATTTTAAGTTTTATATTATTTATTTTATGATTATGATTTTTAAGTTCAATTATTTGACTTGATTCTAATTTAATCAAACTATTTTGATCTGCTTTCAATAATTTAGTTTGCGAAGAAATCTCATCCCTTTGAGTATTATTTTCAAGTATTTCTTCCTCAAGTAATCTTTTCTTATTTATAAATGGCTCAATAATTTTTTTTATATTATCAATTTCATTATTTATCTCTAAAGTTTTCTTAGAAAACTCACCAGATTCATCTGCTGCCTCAGACAGTTTTTTTCTTGATAATTTATGGCTATTAGATAATTTTTTTATCTCCTCTTCTAACTCAATTAATATATTCTCATCAAAACTTTTTAGATTATTTTTATCAATTTCAATATTTCTTTTAGATATTAAAATTTTATCTCTATTTTCCTTTAATTTCAGGCCTTCATTTTTGTTTAACTCAGATAACCTTTCTAATTCTCTTAAATTTGTATTAATACTTCCAATATCAGAATTAACTTGAATCAATTCATCTTCACCTTTTTCTTTTAGATCTGCAACAATTACTTTTAATGCCTTAACGAAAACCTCTATTTCTTTTTCTAATTCTTTCATATCTTTTTTTAGAATATTTTGCTTATTTTCATAATTAACTTCTTTTTTACTAATCTCACCTAATCTTTTCAATTGATCATTATATAAAAAAACTTTTTTAATTTCATTTAAATTACTTATTTTTTCTTTAAGAGCCTTATATTTTTTTGCTTTTTGACATTCTTTTTCAAGCTTTAATTTATTAGATTCCAATTCATTTTTAAGTATTTCACATCTTTCCTGTCTTTCATAAACATCATTAAGTTTTATATGTGTTTGTTCTATTCTGCTATCAAATAATGCAACTCCAGCAAGTTCATCAATTAAATTTCTTCTTTCTTTATTACTCATAGATACAATCCTTGTAACATCACCTTGCATAACAACATTACTGCCCTCAGGATCCACTCTTATATCTCTCAAGAGTTTCTGTACTTGCTGCAATGTACAAGGTTTACCATCTGAAGAGTAGGTGGATGCATAAGACCCTCCAGGCATTAATCTCAATTTTCTTGATACAGTCCATTCCTTTTGTCCTTTAGAGAAAGATAATTCATCCTCATTAATATCTAAATCTTTTGTATCCTCTCTTGGAGACCAATCCCCAATATCAAATTTAACAGAAACAGATGTTTCAGAAGACTTACCCTCTTTTACTTTGGATGTATTTATTAAATCAGGTAATCTTTCCGCCCTCATACCTCTACTACTAGCTAATCCCAGACAAAATAAAATCCCATCAAGAATATTACTTTTACCAGATCCATTAGGACCAGTCACTACAGTAAAACCTTCCTCTAATGGAACTTTTACAGTTCCACCAAAAGACTTAAAATTTTCAAACTCGACTTGATTGATGTGTACCAATCCTAAGTCTCAATAGCTAAGTAAGAATAACGAATTTATAGGAAATCTCAATAGAAATATTAAGATTATTATATTTATTTATTTATTCAAGGAAATTAGCTGGCACAAATTAGCATTTTTTTTGAATAATCCTTTAATGGAATTGCCTTTAAGAATTATTGAAAAATTATTACTATCTATATCAAGTTCGAGTGGTTTAAATATTCCATTGTCAACCCTTTTAACATAACCCCTATTGTTGTTTAAAAGCTTTCTTTCGATTGTCAACCAAATTAAACGATGATTTGAATGCTCAGAAATATCAACTGCTGCTCCGTCAAGTTCTGGAAAAATTAGCAATTTCCATGTTTTACAATCTTGTCCATTCTCAAGTAAAAAATCATAGTGAATATCAAGTGTTGTATTATTAATTTTTTTATGCTTAAGTAAAGTCCATCTTTTCATTACAAACTCTATATTGAAATAGATTTTTAAAGAATGTATTAATTAATAATTTATTTATAAAATTTATGATTTTCAATTACCAGAATCAGGAACAAATCTTAAAGCAATTAATATAAGGCTTCCAGCCCCAGCTATTGCAGCAGCTATTAATCCAAAATCAGTTGGTATAGTTCTTGAAGCAAAAAAGAGAGTTGCAAAAGTGATATCCATGATAAGAAGTTAATTTTAAATAAAACAAGCTTAACAAAACCTTATTACACAAAGAAAAAAGATACTCGAAATGTAAATAAACTTTTATATGTTTTAGTTTTTTATTTTTCCAAAATACATATAAGGGTTTCAAATTCAGTTAATAGGGATTAATGTAAAGATAAAATAATATGAGTAATGGAAACTTTTCATCCTCCAAAAGATACTGATGAGAATAATGCACTACCTGAGATAGAAAATCTTTCAGATACATGGTTGATTGAAAAACTTGATAGTTTAATTCCTTTAATACAAGAAAAATGGCCTTCTATTGCTAAGCAAACTATTGAAGCCTCCAAAGGTAAAATTGACGATTTAGTTAATATTATTTCAACTCATACTGGAAAGTCCTCTGCTGGTATTAAAGAACAATTATTTGACATAATAGATTCCATTCAAGCTAACAATTGGGAGATAGGAGAACATATTGAACCAATTGAAAGTCAATTAGAAGAATTACTTGATGAATTAAATCAAACATTAAGGCCAAAAATTGAAAACCCAATAAGAAAAAAACCTATATTATCTATCGCTATTGCTGCAAGCATTGGCGTTTTCATTGGTAGCATCATTTCAAGCGGTAGAAAGTGATGGATAAATCCAAAAACAAAAACTTTGTTAGCGCAGCCTCAAGACTTTCTGCTATTGCAAGTTCAGTAATGGACTTACATGTAAGAATTGCTCTACAAGAAGTTGATAGAGAAAAAAGACGATTGATTAGTGGAGGAATATTTATTGCTATTGGAGCAATATTATTACTAATGGTATTAATAATCATACACATAATTTCCTATCTTTTTCTTAATGAATTCAATACATGGAAGCCTCAATATAATTTATTGTTAATTATTTTAATTGATGTATTTCTAGCGGGTTTAAGTCTTAAACTTGGAGGGAAGCTGGTTAAAGGTCCTTACTTACCACAGACTTTAGAAGGCTTAGGTAAAACGACAAAAGCTGTTTTAGGAAAAAAATAAATCAATTAATTAAATATTTAATCCATCTACAATCTATGCCACCATTATTTATGGGTATCTTTTGACTTGCTTTCATTTTTAAAAATTTTGTAAGTTTAGGATTACCACTTAACAACCAGAAGGTCCAGCCAGAACAATTCTGCTTTAAGAAATCCCCTAATTGAGAATATAAATTAATTAATTCTTTTTCATCTCCGATTCTTCTACCATAAGGAGGATTACAAATTATAGTTCCTGGCTTCTCATTAATTCTTAAATTAGCGAAATCCATATTATGCAATTCAATATATTTTTCTAAACCAGCTAAGGAAATATTCTTTTTCGCTTGTTCAAATATATCAATATCACTTTCACATCCAATTACCTTAGATATTTTTAAATCGCCCAAATCATTATTTATTAATTTCAATTTCTCTGTTAGAAAAATATCTTTTTTAAAATCAATCCAATTTTCAAAAAGATAATTTTTTTTAGTTAAGTTTGGAATCTTTAAATACTGTGCTAAAGCTTCAATTAATAAAGTTCCTGATCCACACATAATATCTATTAAGGGAGTTTTTCCTTCCCATTTAGTAATTTGTATAAGACCTGCAGCTAAATTCTCCTTAAGAGGAGCATCAGCCATAAGTGGCCGATATCCTCGTTTATGTAAGCTCTCAACAGTACTTTGTAAACTTAAAATTGCTTCTTTATTATTAATATGCAAATGAATTATTAAGTGAGGGTTTTTGATTGAAATATCAGATCTTGAACCTAAATATTTTTTTTGTAAATCAACAATCGCATTTTTAACTTGTAAAGCCGTGAAATGAGTATGTCTTAAAAATAAATTTTTGCCGGTTACACGTACACAAAAACTTTTATTTGTTGGAAGCCAACTGATCCAATCAAAAGAGGATTGAATTCCTTTATATAAGGAGTTTTTATCTGAGCATTGAAAACGTGAAACCTCTCTATAAAAACGAAAAGCAATCTTCGAACAGAAATGAAGCCTATAAAATGTTGCTAAATCGCACTTAAAAGAAACGCTTCTTTTAAGAATTTTTATTTGTTTTCCACCAAAATCAGAAACTTCCTTTGCTAGAAGCCTCTCCAATCCTTCTGGAGATGAAGCAACAACATTCATAAAATTTGTAAAAATATGCAAATATCTATCCAATATTTATTTTGCCTGTCAGAATATAAATGTCCAACTGGACTAGGTGATCTCAACCGATATTTCGGACAGCGGTTCGATTCCGCTCAGCTCCATTTCTTTGGGGTTGCAATGGTTTCGACGGGGTATAAGGAAGGTGACTGAAGCCTGCTCGGTAAGAGCAAAAACACAAACGCTAACAAAATCGTTAGTTTCTCCCGTCAAACAGCACCAGTTGCTGCTTGAGCAAAAGGAGATGGGGTTATATCAGCCTTATAAACCAAATGATACATTGAGCCTGGAAGGGCTCTTTATTTCTAAAGAAATAATTAAGCGATAGTAAATAATCTTGTCAAATCATGTAATCATTGCTTCAGAAATATGTAATAAAGAAGAAAAATGTAAAGCTTTAGGTATAAATACTGAGAGTATTTATTCAAAATTCTTTTAATGTATTTAAAAATTTTATTTTCAAATGAGCTCAAGCAAAAATATAAATGATTTATTGGTAAATTTAAATCCTAAAGTACTTAGATTTACTGGAGAAAAATTTCCATCTGAACTTTGGAACACATCTTCAGTAAAAAATGAAAAAAATATTACGTCTAAATAATTACAGTAAATTTATAAGCTTGAGAAAGGATTACCCGGCATTTTTTTAGGACAGTTGTTCGAGGCATTTTCAAGTCTCTCAAATTCTCTCTGAGTTAAATCCCACTTAAATACTTTACAGATATCTAAAACCTGATTTTTTTTGCGTAAACCCACAATTGGTATTGCTCCTTGATAAAAACACCAATTCAATGCTACTTGTGCTAGCGAAGCTGATCTTGCTTGAGAGATTTCTTTCATTACTTTTCTCAACTCTAATGTTGGATTATTATATGTTTGAAAAATAAAATTTCTTAATAAAGAACTTTTCCTTTTACCTGGTTTTGAAGGGTCTTGACAAAGAATCCCAAAAGCTAATGGACTATAGGCGAGAAAATCAATTTTATTTTGATCGCAAATTTTCTTTACATTTTTTTGTTTTTCATTATTAGGAGAAAGTAAAGAGAACTGTACTTGAACGCTACTAACTCTTTTATTTTTTTCTTTTAAAAAATGTATTATTCTTAATAATCTTTTAGGCCCAATATTTGATAACCCTATCTTAAATTGAAATCCTTCATCAATTAAATCACATAAATTATTCAAAAGCTGAAAATCCTGCCAGGGATTATATTTTTCAGTCGACCAATGAAGCTGAACAAGATCTAATTGATTATTAAGTCTATTTAAACTTTTTTTATAAGGAGTACTAAAGGCTTGTCTTCCAATTCTCCAAGGATAAGGTGCCAATTTCGTAGCAATTTTAATGTTATTTTGTTTATCCTTAATTACTCTTTGCAAAAACTGACCTATTAATTTTTCACTCCTTCCAGATAAACTTCCAGTCCCATATGAATCGGCAGTATCTATAAATGAAAATCCTTGATTTAAAGCCTCGGAAAAAGTCTCATATAGCTCCTCATCAGAGCTAACTTCATAGTTCCAAAACAATTTGTTACCCCATGACCAAGTGCCTAAACCAATTTTTTTTTTCAATACAATCCTTTCAACTCCATTTATAAACTTACCAAAAAAAATATTTTTAATTTTGATTTTTTATATTTTTTATTTGTTTTTGACTTGACATCAAGCAAATATTACCCAAAGTAGGAAAAATATTAAAATCATTGTTCATTACTGTTTGTGGCCAAAAAGGGGGAGTAGCTAAAACTTGCACAAGTATTCACTTAGCTAGTATTTGGGATCGCCAAGGCAAAAATGTTTGTATTGTTGATGCAGACAAAAATAGATCAGCCTTGGCTTATGCCTCTAGAGGGAATTTACCTTTTCCTATCTTTCCAGTAAGTGCCGCCGCTAAAGCATCAAGAGGTTCAGATATTGTTATTACAGATGGTCAAGCAAGTAGTGATGAAGAAGAATTAAAGCACTTAGCTTATGGATCAGACTTAGTAATAATACCAACTACTCCTAAAGCAAGATCAGTAGAATTAACAGTTGAATTAGCAAATTTATTAAATACCTTAAAAGTAAATCACGCAGTTTTGATAGTAAAAGTTGATTCGAGAAAGCATAAGGCAGCAAATCAAGCCAGAGATGCATTACAAAAATTTGGCCTATTTGTTTTTGAAGGGCACATACCTTTATTATCTGCTTTTGACAAAGCAGAAGCATCAGGAAAGTCAGTTGATGAAGCAGTAGATGATTATGGAAGACCAGACCCTCGTCGAATGACGGGCTGGTCTGCTTACTGCTCTATTACATCTCAAATTCAATGCCAGATTTCGAAGCACTTATCCGACATCAACAAATTAAACAACCATCAGCAAATCAGCGCCTAAAACTTGTTACCGATATTAATAATAAAGATAAAAGACTTGATACTAAAAGTGGTAATTTGATACTACTTACATATTTTGCAGTTGGTTGTATAGGCGCTTTAATTGGATCAGTATCTATATTATTTCTTGAAGTAAATAAATTTATACCTTTTGAACTATTAAAGATAAATTAAAGTTTAATTTTAATGTTTTTATTAATTTATACAATAAAAATATTTGCTGATTTCTAACTAAATAAGAGTCATATTAGTCTAATAACTTAAAACTGAAGTGAAAAATGTTTTGAGATATTAATTAAATATAATTAATTCAAATAGTGAAAAAGTTGCACTTAAGGAAATTAAGTCAAAATATTTAGCAATATATAAACTTAAATAAATATTTATATAAACTTTCTGAAGATAATAAATTACTTAAAATCTACTATTAGATTAATATTATATGGTTTTTGCAATCCCTATAATCGGTTGCCCTGCAGTTGCTTTAGACTTATGTAGTATATTCGCTATTGATAAAAACATACAAAGACAAAGTCAGTTATAGCAATAGATCTCAAGGATTAAGTTAGTGTTTTATTAGTGTTTTATTTTCATTTTAATCGCTGAACTTAATTGATATAACTAGATAACTGTTTTATTAGTGTTTAATTATTCTTGTGAATTTACAGAAATAGAAGGTTGGCACATTAAGTATATATAATATATCGATCCCAATATTGGAATAATTTGAATAAAAATCCATACCCACTTTTTCGACATATCATTTAATCTTCTAACTTGAATTGATAAACCCACAATAAGACTCCCTAAAAGGTAGAAGAAAGAAATAATCAGAATTATTTGACTAAAAACTGCAAATATTACACTAAGAAGAGAAAAATCATTAACTAGAGAATCACTTGGAAGAGAAGCATACTGCAAATTAGTAAGCAAATTTTGAGTGATATTTAATGTTATGGATAGAATAATACTTGCTAATTGATAAAACCAAAAATCTTTTCTTGATGTTCTCCCTGTAAAAACAAAAGCATTTTTCCATGCTAATAAAAAAGATTGAATCATAAATTTCTCTTATTAAAAGGATTATATATTGAAAATGTTAAGGAACAATTTCAATATCAAATAGTAATTTTTTAGTGAGATTACATACTATAACTTCATTACTGTTTTATTAGTGTTTTACTAAAAAATATATTCGCCAAGAACAACTGCGGCACAATGGTTTTCAATTAAGTCGTATATTCGCTATTGATTAAGACATATAGACTAAAAACCAGTCATACTAGTAGATATCACGGATTAAGTTAGAGGTTTATTGGTAATTTATTTGATTTTAATGTCTGAAAACGATTGATATAACTGGGGCAGTGGTTTATTAGTGGTTTAATTAAATGAAAAGTGGAGAATTAATTGATTAAAAATGAAGACATGGCAAAATTAATAGCTAAAAAATAAACTAAAAATAAGTAAAAAATCAAAAAAACTCATGAAAAAATTATTAGCATTAACTACTTTTGGGTCAATTTTATTTCTTTCATCTAATTCAGCAAAAGCAGACACTACATTTGACTATTGGGGAATTAAAAGAGGTGGTAACAAATTAGATAAAATTGAAATTTATACAATTAATTCCTCTACTGGTCAGGCAACATTAAAAAATGATTACTGTAAAATGCAATTTTTTGATGCATGTTATTTCGTAGATACAACAAATAAAAGTTTTGTAGATGAATCTGGAATATTGAATATAAGTTTGCAAGATTTCTCCAATTATATTGAGTATGATCCTAAAAATAATACCTTTACCGAAGGTAAAACTAAATGGAAAAGTGATTACAAAACCGTTTTAGAGAGACCTATATTATCAAAAGATGATACGGGTAATATCTCTATTGGTATTGCAGGTGACCCATTAATTACAAAAAAAACGAATGGTGAATTACACATCGGGGAAAATTCTTGGATTACAAAAGAGGAAAATGGAATACAAAAAGTTTGGGCACAAGATGCAAATGGGCATTCAATACCTATTGATTACACAAATGGAACCAAATTACTTATCAATGGAAGAGATGTAGAACAATCAATAAATAATGTTGGAGCGTTAAGTGCTGCTTTAACTGGATTACCAACAGTTCCAACTGAAACAACTCTCGCTTGCGGATTAGGAACAGGAACTCATGGCGGTGACTTTGCATTTTCTGGTGGTTGTGCTTCTAAAGTTAATGACAAATTATCAATTAACTATGCGGCATCTATGACTATCCCAGGTCAAGATTATGCAGGTGATTTTGATGATAATTTCTCTGCAAGAGCAGGATTTGTTTGGCAATTAGGTAAAGCTACAAAACCTACTCAAATTAGTATGGGTGAAGAAAAAGAATTAAAAAAAGAAATTAGTGATTTAAAAGAAAATAATAAAAATATTATTGCTCAAAACAAAGCACTTTTATCGCGATTAGAAAGACTAGAAAAAGTTGCATTAGGAAATATCAAATCAAAAGATTTAGCAGTTTATAAACTTCACTAAAATCAAAATTTGGTTAACTTTATGTCGAAATCTAGTGGTTTATTGGTAGTTTATTGATTTTGCTATCCTTGTAATTAACTGATATGAATGCAGTTTAAGATTATGTTGTATACTCGCTATTTATCTCAATATATTTTTCAGATAAATCACATCCCCAAGACCTTCCTCTTCCATTTCCACTATTTAGATTTATTATTATTTCAACAGTATCTGAAACAAGATATTTTCCTTTCATTTTTGATCTTATATAAAAAGATACTTCTTCTTTATCAAATTGAATTATATTACCGCCATTCAAAATCTGATATTCACCGATAAATAAATCAATATCATTCAAATTAAAATCAACACCTGAACTTCCTGCAGCTGAAATTATTCTGCCCCAATTAGGATCGCAACCATGAATTGCTGTTTTAACAAGAGAAGAACTAACTATATTTTTAGATATTTTCAATGCATCACAATCATTCCTTGCTCCATCCACTTTTACCTCTATTAAACAATTTGCACCTTCGCCATCTCTTGCAATAGCTGCAGCAAGTCTTTGACAAACAATATTTATCCCCTCTTTAATGATAGGTAAATACTGAGGATCTATTTTTTTACCTCGATTTAAAGCTATAAACGAGTCATTAGTACTCATATCTCCGTCGACAGATATTGCATTAAAAGAAATTCGAGCGGCTTCTTTTATCATTGAATCCCAAACATTTTTTTCTACACCCACATCACAAACTAGGAAAGAGAGCATAGTAGCCATATTTGGACAAATCATCCCAGATCCCTTTGCAATTCCTAATATTCTGATTTTCCTCCCTTCAATCTCAGTCTCAATAAGTGATCTTTTAATTGTAAGATCAGTTGTTAAAATTGCTTCTGCGATATCCCTTGAATTATTATTAGATAATTTATCAACCAAGACAGGTAGATTACTAATTAAATTTGACATAGGAATGGGAACACCAATAATGCCAGTTGAACAAATTAACACTTGGTCATCATTTAAACCCAATAATTGTGCGGTCTCATTTGTAGCCTTCAAGGAATCTCTTAATCCAAGCTCTCCTGTGCAAGCGTTAGCATGACCAGAATTTATTAATATTGCTCTTATTAAACCACTTGAGTTGGATATTCTCTGTTCACATAAATCTACGCATGCAGCTCTTACGGTTGATTGAGTAAATAATCCGGTACATATACTATTTTCAGGAGCAATTATGAGTCCTAGATCCTTTTTTTGAGAATCTTTCAACCCAGCTGAAATTCCAGAGAAATAAAAACCTTCAGGTGTTATGTTGGTATCATCAATATCAAACCATTTCAACTTAGGTACTCAAACTATTTATTTTCAATTTAATATTAACTCTAGTTTATTCGTTTTTCATTGATCTATTCATAAAATGTCTATCGTAGATAATTTATCAATTACACAAAAAAGAATAGGTTTAACAGGCAATATAGCTTCTGGGAAATCAACGATTGCTAAATATATTGCAGATAGTAAAAATTTAAAGATATTAAATGCTGATAATTACTCAAAAAAATTTTTAAATAGTGGAACTGAGACGTATGAAAAAATAATAAATTATTTTGGGGATGAAATACTTGATCAATCCTGCTCAAATAAAAAAATAAATTTTAAATTTTTAAAAAAAATAATATTTGATAATGAAAATAAAAGAGAATGGATCGAGAATATATTACACCCCTTAATTAAAAGAAAAATGGTTGAAGACTGTATTAAATATAAAAATGATAAAGTATTGATTTTAGAGATTCCACTTTTATTTGAAGCAAAATTCGAATCAATTTGCACAGAGATTTGGCTGATTAAATGCTCAAAAGAAAATCAAATTAAAAGATTAATAGATAGAGATAAAATTAGTCATGATGAAGCATTAAAAATTATCAAAGCACAATCAAATAATATTAGGAAAGAGGAGAAATCTCAAAAAATATTTGAAAATAATGATCAAGATAAAGAACAACTTTTTAAAAAAATTAATGAGCTGATTTAGTTTGCTAATCTCTCAGCAATAAGTTTATTAACCAGTTTCGGATCAGCCTTTCCTTTTGTTTTCTTCATAAGTTGACCAACAAAAAAGCCTAGTAATTTTGTTTTACCATTTTTAAATGCTTTAACTTCATTTGGATTATTATTAATAATCTCCTCAACTAAAGGCAAAATACTAGATGAATCACTGATCATTCCCAGATTTCTTTCATCTACTAACTTTTTCGGTGATATATTCTTTTCAATAATTTCAGGTAAAATTTCTTTAGCTATTTTCCCACTAATAGTATTAGAAGTTATTAATTTAATCATCTCCGCAAGATGTTCTGGAGTTAACTTTATATTGTTAAAATTTAATTTGTTAGCTTTTAAGTATCCTGAGATATCACTAGTTATCCAATTTGAAGCTAATTTAGCATCCGCCCCGTTTTTTACAGTGGTCTCAAAAAAATTTGCCATAAAAATCTCATCTGAAAGAATTCTCGCATCGTAAACAGAGAGCCCAAATTCTTTTACATATTTTTTTCTCTTTTGACCAGGTAATTCTGGGAGTTCATTAAACCAAAAATTTCTTTGATCTTTTGAGATCTCTATTGGTCCCAAATCTGGATCAGGAAAATATCTATAATCACTACTACCTTCTTTTAGCCTCATACTCTTTGTAATTTGCTTTGATTCATCCCATAATCTAGTTTCCTGATATATTTCACCGCCTTCTTCGTAAACACCAATCTGCCTCTCAATTTCATATTCACAAGCTTTTTGAATCGCAGAAAATGAATTCATATTTTTAATTTCTACTTTTGTACCAAAAGGTGCTTCTGGGCCTCTTCTTACTGAAATATTCACATCACACCTTAATGAACCCTCTTGCATATTGCCATCTGAGACTCCAAGATATCTTACAGTTCTCCTAATCTCAGAAGCATATTCAGAAGCTTCTCTGCCAGTTCTAATATCAGGTTTGCTTACTATCTCAACTAACGCTATACCAGCTCTATTATAGTCAACAAGGGAATATTTTGAACCTGCTAAGCGATCACTTCCAGCATGAACAAGCTTCCCTGCGTCTTCCTCCATATGAAGTCTTTCGATACCAATTTTTTTTATATAAGTTTCTTTTCCTTTTTCTGCCACCTCGACTTCTAACCAACCATTTTCAGCTAATGGCTCATCAAATTGTGAAATTTGATAATTCTTAGGCAAATCTGGATAAAAATATTGTTTTCTATCAAATTTACAATGTTCAGCAACATTTAAATTTAAAGCCAATGAAGTTTTAACTGCATATTCTAGAACCTTCTCATTTAAAACAGGAAGAGTTCCCGGCAATCCGCAAACAACTGGGTCAATATGAGTATTAGGATCATCTCCAAATACTGTTGAAGCAGATGTAAAAATTTTACTTTTAGTACTAAGCTGTACATGAGTCTCTAGACCAATAACTGCTTCCCAAGATTTAGAATTGTTCATTAACAAAATGTTTCCTTCTTAAATACTATGAGATATAAGTTAAAAGAGTATCAACATTTGATAATTTGGAAAATAATTGTATGAATTCAAATATTGATAATTCAATCTTGATACTTGGAGGGGGTTTAATAGGATTATCTATAGCATACGAATTTGCAAGAAATAACTATAAAGTGCAGATAATAAGTAGGAATAGATCTGAAGCCGCAGGGTTTGTTGCTGCAGGAATGCTAGCTCCTCATGCAGAAGGTCTTGAAGATGATTTACTCGATTTTGGCAAAGCCAGTCAAAGATTAATTCCAGAATGGATTAAAAGTATTGAAGATGATAGCGGTATTAATTGCGGCTTAAAACAGTGCGGCATTATATTACCTTTTAAAAGTATAAAAAATTTAAAAGAATTCCCAACATATGAATACGGACAGTACCTAAATCAAAGTGATTTAAATAGAGAAATCCACGGACTACATAAAAATTGGAAGCATGGATTATTATTTGAGCAAGATGGGCAAATCGATAATCGAAGAAGACTCATGCGAGCTTTGGAAATTGCATGCACAGTCAATAATGTAATGTTTCAAGAAGGTTCAGAAATTAAAGAAATAATTTCAGAAAAAAATCAATTTATTGGAGTTAATATTCTCAATGCCACTGGTGAGACTCAGTCAATCTTTTGTAAGAAAGCTATTATCTGTTGTGGTGCATGGAGTAAACAAGTATTCAAAGAATTACCCATTGATCCAGTTAAAGGTCAAATGCTATCGATACAAGGTCCTATAAATAAACTAAATAAAATTTTATTTGGTCCAAAAACATATTTAGTTCCAAGAGAAGACGGGTTGATCGTAGTAGGAGCCACTGTAGAAAAAAATGCTAATTTCAATAAGGGTAATACTCCACAAGGAATCAAAGAACTTCAAATAGGCATCAATTCTTTATTCCCTGAAGCAATACTTTGGCCTCAAATGGAACATTGGTGGGGATTTAGGCCTTCCACTCCAGATTTAAAGCCCATTATTGGAGAATCTAAAATTAAAAACCTTTTTATTGCTACTGGCCACTATAGAAACGGTGTTCTTTTTTCAGCTATTACAAGTAACATTATGTATAAATTCATTCAAAATAAGAGACTAAAAGAATCAGAACAAAAATTCATAAATAATTTTAGATTGAAAAGATTCTCAGCAATTAGCTAATTTTCAATCCTCCAAATACTATCGGATGGATTCCAATCGCAAATCTCTTCGTTATTAAACCAGAGATTTATTTCAAACGAGGCAGTATCAGGGCCATCAGAACCATGAATTATATTCCTTCCAATGTTGACAGCTAGATCTCCTCTAATAGTTCCAGGCTCAGCCTCTAAAGGTTTTGTTGCGCCAATCATTTTTCTAGCACTAGAAATTACACCTTCACCTTCCCAAACCATAGCAACTACTGGCCCACTAGAAATAAAATCAACAAGATCATTAAAAAATGGTCTTTCTTTATGTACACCATAATGTTTTTGTGCTAATTCTTTAGATGGTATCAATTGTTTTAATGCAACTAATTTGAAGCCTTTTCTCTCAAACCGACCAATAATATCAGATATAAAGCCTCTTTGTACACCATCTGGTTTTATGGCAATAAAAGTTTTTTCTTGATGCATTTATTAAAAAAATTCTTTATGTATATTCGTTGTTCAAGTAGCATCTTGGCAAGTATTGATTAAAATATTATTTATCTTCTACAAAAATTTTAAGAAAAACTAACTTAAAATTAATTTATACATTGAAAAATTCTCAATCTAAAAAAACAACTAACAATTGGACTATAAAAGATAGTAATGATTATTACAACATAGGTAAATGGGGTCAGAAATATTTCTATATAAATGAAAAAGGAAATATTTCGGTAGCCACTGCAGACAATTCAAACAAAAAGATCGATCTATATCAACTTATTCAAGAAATAAAAAGTAGAAAAGTTCATCCTCCACTAATTATTAGATTTAATGATATTTTGAAAGATCGAATCAAAGAGTTAAATAATTCTTTTGAAAAAGCCATTACAACATATTCATATAAAAATGTTTATCAAGGAGTATTTCCTATCAAATGTAATCAACAAAAAAATTTGATTGAAAAAATTATTGAATATGGTTCCGAATGGAATTTTGGATTAGAAGTTGGAAGTAAATCAGAACTTATCATTGGTTTATCAAATCTTAAAAATGAAAACTCACTACTTATATGTAACGGATATAAAGATAATAACTACATAGAGATGGCCATCCTTGCAAGGAAGCTAGAAAAAAAACCAATCGTTGTTATTGAGCAAAGAGAAGAAGTAAAAAGAATTATTGAAGCTTCAAAAAAATTAGGGTCAACACCTTTAATTGGTATCAGATCTAAGCTTTCCAGTAAGAGTATAGGCAGATGGAGTAAATCAGTAGGAGAGAAATCTAAATTTGGACTGTCTGCTCCAGAAATTATGCTGACAATTCAAGACCTAAAGCAAGCAGATTTATTAAAAGAACTAAAACTATTGCATTTTCATATTGGGAGTCAGATCAGTGATATAAAAATTATTAAAGATGCTTTGCAAGAGGCCAGTCAAATATTTGTTGAGCTTGCAAAACTTGGTGCACCAATGGAGTATTTAGATGTTGGAGGTGGATTAGGTATTGATTATGACGGGAGTAAAACCTCTTCAGATAATTCTACTAACTACTCTTTACAAAATTATGCAAATGATGTTGTCGCTACTATTAAAGATTCATGCGATCAAAATAATGTAAAACATCCTGTGATAATTACTGAAAGCGGGAGATCGATAACTAGCCACTGCTCTGTCTTGATTTTCAATATTCTAGGCAAAAGTAATGAAAACTATAAGATTGATGTTTCCGAATTAAGAGAATCATCCCTTATCATCAAAAATCTTATTGAAACATTGAACCAATTAAAATTAAATAGTCAAAATGACCTAGATTTATCAAAAATAATTGAATTATGGAATGATGCTAAAAAATTCAAAGAAGATTCTTTTAATGGATTTAGATTAGGCTTCGCTAGCCTTCAGGAAAGAGCTTTAGCAGAAAAAATACATTGGGCATGTGCGAAAGAAATCGCAAGCATTATTGAAATTGAAGGTATAGAACATTCAGATTTAAAAGATATAAATAAAATTCTTGCTTCAACTTATTATGCAAATTTTTCAATTTTTCAGTCAATTCCAGATACCTGGGCAATTAATCAGGTCTTTCCAATTATTCCAATTCATAGACATAAAGAAAAACCGTTAATAAATGCAACTTTCGCAGATTTGACATGTGACTCTGATGGCAAATTAAATAATTTTATAAATAATGAAAATATTAAAACTCTTCTTAAACTTCATGAGCTAATTGATAATCAAGAATATTATATTGGTATATTCTTAGCAGGAGCATATCAAGAAGCCTTAAGCAATCTACATAATTTATTCGGCAATACAAATATCATTCATATTGATATCAATCAGAATAATAGTTACAAAATTAGTGACATGATCAAAGAGGACAGCAAAACTGATGTCTTAAAAGTTTTCGATTATAAATCTGATGATTTAGTAGAAATGATTAGATTGAAAATTGAATCTGCTATTAGTAATGGCACTTTAACTATTGAAGAGTCTCAAAAATTATTAGCTCAGATAGAAACTAGCTTGAGAAATAGCACTTACTTAGCAAGCTAATTCTTCAAATTTTCTAATAAAAAATTCTTGGCATATTTGAAGGCCTCATCAATCTTGTCAACATTTTTAGCTCCTGCTTGCGCAATACTTGGTTTACCTCCTCCACCTCCTGTACAAATCACAGCAATATTATTAACGATTTTACCTGCATGAAAACCTCTTCTAACCAAATCACTACCTAGGGATACTACAAATAAAAGCTTTTTATGTTTCTCATCAGGAATTCCACCAATAATCACAGCACTATTTGAGCCAAGTTTGGAAATTAAGTCAAGGCCTGCAGACTGCAACATGTTCCCATCTAATCCATCTAGTTGATGGATTATTGTTGAGCAAGAAGAAATTATTTCAACAGAGGATAGTAAAGCCATATATTTGACAGAAGCTAATTCAGAACTTATTTTTTTAATCTCTTTATTTTTATTAGTTAATTCAACCTGAAGTGCACTTACTCTCTCAAATAATTGATTGGAATTTGATTTTAATAAGTTATTTAATTTATTTATGACTGCAATATTTTCACTCAAATAAGATAATATTGACTGTCCAGATAAAGCCTCAATTCTTCTTATGCCAGAGGATATACCAATTTCGCTTATTATTTTAAAGCATCCTAATTCTGATGTTCTTTTAACATGAGTCCCTCCACAAAGCTCCATTGAAACACCTGGAACATCAACTACTCTTACAGTTTCGCCATATTTTTCTCCAAACATTGCTAATGCTCCTGCTTTTAAAGCATCATCTTTCTTCATCGTTTTTATGAAGATAGAATGATTCTCCAAAATCCATTTATTTACAAGCTTTTCTACATCCAAAATTTGATTTTCTGAAACAGGATTAGGCGAATTAAAATCAAATCTTAATTTATTAAAAGCGACCATCGATCCTCTTTGACTAACACTTTCATCTACTACAAGTTTTAGTGCTGACTGTAACAAATGTGTGGCAGTATGATTTGACTCAGCCTTTACTCTTTTAGATTTATCAACTCTAGCTTCTACAAGCTGATTTGTTTTTATACTTCCTCTTTGAATTACTCCATAATGTAAAAAAACATCTTTTTTCTTGATTACTTTTTCTACTAATATTTCCGCATTATCTGAAATTATTACACCAACATCACCGATTTGCCCTCCAGACTCAGCATAAAAAGATGTTTGATTTAAAACAACTTGTACAGTTTCACCTTGAGAAGCATTTTCTACAGAATTTGAATTAATAAATATTCCTTTTATATTTCCCTCGGTATTTAATAATTCATACCCTACAAAATTTGTTTTTTCAAATAATTCAATATCTCTCTCGATAGATCCCTCTAAGGTTAAATCAACTATTTGAGATGCAGCCTTGGCTCTTTCTCTTTGAGAGTTCATTTCTCTCTCAAAACCTTTTAGATCAACCTCTATATTTTTTTCATCTAAAATCTCTTTTGTAAGTTCCAAAGGAAATCCATAAGTATCGTAAAGCTCAAAAGCTTGAGTTCCAGAAATTAATTGCACTCCAGAAGCAATAATTTCATTTAATAACTTTTCGCCTCGATCTAAAGTATTAAGAAATCTTTGTTCTTCAATATCTATCTCACTAAAAATTCTTTGTGAATTATTCTGCAATTCAGGATATGTATTCTGCATGATTTGAATACCAACTAATGCTAATTGAGAAATAAAGTGATCTTTTATACCTAATAATTTTCCATGTCTTATCATTCTTCTTAGCAATCGCCGCAATATATAACCTCTACCTAAATTACTTGCAATAACACCATCAGAGATCAAATGGATGATTGCTCTGGTGTGATCACCAAGTATTTTTAAAGATGCTTTTTGACCAGAACTCGCAGAGAAATAATCTACTTTAGATAACTGAGATGCTTTCTTGATAATAGGGAATATTAAATCTGTTTCATAATTATTTTTCTTTTTTTGAAGGATTTGAGCCATACGCTCTAATCCCATTCCGGTATCAATATTTTTATATTTAAGATCAGTTAATGCACCAGAGGAGTCACGATTATATTGCATAAATACTAGATTATAAAACTCTATAAATCGCTCATCATCATCTAAGTCAATATTATTCATTCCTCTTTCAGGATAAAAATCATAATAAAGCTCTGAACACGGACCACATGGTCCAGTAAGCCCAGAAGACCAAAAATTATCCTTTTCTCCTAATTTGATAATCTTATCTGGTTGTATACCAATATCTTTCTCCCATATTTTTTTTGCTTCTGAATCTTTATCGAAAACACTTATTACAATATTCTTTCTGTCCAAATGATAAACATTAGTAACTAATTGCCATGCCCATTCAATAGCATCTCTTTTGAAATAATCTCCAAATGAAAAATTTCCCAGCATTTCAAAGAAAGTATGATGTCTTGCAGTTACGCCAACATTCTCAATGTCATTAGTCCTAATACATTTCTGACTTGAGGTCGCTCTGTTTGAGGGTTTGTCTTTTAATCCTAAAAAAACAGATTTAAAAGGTAGCATCCCAGCAATCGTTAGTAAAACAGTTGGATCTTCCGGTATTAAGGATGAACTAGGAATAACCTTATGCGCCTTTTTCTCATAAAACTCTAAAAAGGCCTTTCTTATTTCATCTCCAGACTTGGGATATTTGTCGATAACTGTTGACATTTATAGATTAGGTTGTGAATTAAATAATTAAGAAATAAACAATTTCTTGAATTTCATCACGAAAATCACGCGAAACTGTATTCTACTCAACTAAAGTTAATAAACAAAGTTTTTTGTATTATGATATCTTCTACAAAAACCGAGACTACAAGTTTGTCACATGTTGAACAAAAGTTATCTGTCCAATGTAAAACATTTACAAATGATTCTACTGCTATAAGATCATTGGATTGGGATAGAAGTAGATTTGATATCGAATTTGGATTAAGAAACGGTACTACATATAATAGTTTTATTATTGAGGGTGAGAAAACAGCAATAATAGATACAAGTCATTCTAAATTTGAAGAATTATGGCTAGAAAGTTTAACAAAACAAATTAATCCTAAAAACATTACTTATTTAATATCTAGTCATACTGAACCAGACCATTCAGGACTTATTTCAGATTTATTAGACTTGAATCCTCATATTACTATTGTTGGCTCAAAAATCGCACTTAAATTTATTGAAGATCAAATACATAGACCTTTTAATCGACTAGAAGTTAAAAGTGGAGATTTTTTAGATCTAGGTACTAATAGCGAAAGCGGTGTAGATCATAGAATGGAATTCATTAGTGCCCCTAACTTACATTGGCCAGATACAATATTTTCGTATGATCATGGTACAAAAGTTCTTTATACCTGTGATGCTTTCGGATTACATTATTGCTCAAATGAATTTTTTGATTCAAATCAAAAGGAGATTTTTAAGGATTTTCGTTTTTATTACGATTGCCTAATGGGTCCAAATGCAAGAAGTGTTGTACAAGCTATTAAAAAAATTGACAAATTACCTGAAGTTAAAGCTATAGCAGTTGGACATGGACCTATACTTGAAAATCATGTTGATTTTTGGAAAGATAAATATTCAGAATGGAGTAACAACAAAAATAAAGGTAACGATTTCGTAGCTGTATGTTATATAAGTGATTATGGATTTTGTGATCGATTAAGCCAATCTTTATCACACGGTATTGGTAAAGCTGATGCTCAAGTTCAATTGGTCGATTTAAGATCCTCTGATCCACAAGAATTAACTGCGTTAATCACAGAAGCCAAAGCAGTTGTAATTCCTACATGGCCAAATAATTCAGATATTGAGATCCAAGAATCAATTGGTACTCTATTTGCCGCTTTAAAACCAAAGCAATTTACTGCAACATATGACTCCTTTGGAGGTAATGATGAGCCAATTGATTCCTTAGCGAATAAATTAAGGGAGTTAAAACAAAAAGAAGCTTTAGCTCCTCTAAGAGTAAAAGAAACGCCTAATCCCATTATTTATCAAAAATTTGAAGAAGCAGGTACAGATCTTGGTCAATTAATTAACAAGAAAAAAAATATTGCTACGATCAAAAATCTCGATGCAAATCTTGATAGAGCATTAGGACGCTTAAGTGGAGGATTATATGTTGTAACAGCAAGCGAAGGAAAGGATAAAAGTTTAAGACAAAGTGCGATGGTTGCTAGCTGGGTCAGCCAAGCAAGCTTTACTCCTCCTGGCATTACCGTTGCTGTAGCAAAAGATAGAGCGATAGAATCCTTTATGCAAGTGAATAAAACCTTTGTAATTAATATTTTAAGAGAGGATAATTTTCAAAAAATGTTTAGACATTTCTTAAAAAGATTTGCTCCAGGCGCTGATAGATTTGCTGATGTAGATATCATTAAAGATATTGCTAAAGGAGGTCCAGTTTTATCAGATGCGTTAGCCTTCCTTGATTGCAAAGTTGTTTCTAGATTAGAGACTCCTGATCATTGGATTATTTATGGCATTGTGGAAAATGGAAATGTCTCAGACCTCACTTGCAAAACTGCTGTGCACCATAGAAAGGTTGCCAATCACTACTGACTTATTTACACATACTGAGATCGAACTCATCAAAGACATATTAAATAGTTAAAATTTTTAATACGTAATGTTCTAATATAGAAATTTATATTTTTGTACATAAATAATTAGAACAAAAAAATATCTATTTATTTGATTTTTTTAATAAATAAACACCACCACCTAGAGATATAACCACAGGCGACCAAGTCGCGATTATGGGTGTAATTAAACCCTTTACTCCAAATGAACTAAAAAGAAATGACATAACATAGTAAATTAGGATAAGTATGACGCTCAATCCAAATCCTTGACTTTTAGAAGATCTTATATTTAATTTTGACCCTAAGCTACTTCCAATTAATCCAAAAACTAAACAAGCACATGGGAATGTGAATTTTTCTTGAATACGTACTTGAATTTTCCTAATTTCTTTTGAGTTTCCAATCTCTTTATATATTTGTTCTGCTTCTAATGCTTGTTTTAGAGACATTTCTGCAGCATCTTTTGGAATTTTTGCAATATCTAATGGTCCTTCAACAAAAGGATAAATATATTTTTGGAATTGTAGATTTGTTGTTGCCCCTTCAGCATTTATAGATACAATACTTCCATCTGAAAATATCCAAGAAGAGCTGTCCTTATCAAATATTGCACTATTCGCAGTAAGAATTTGACGAGTATTTTGCCTAGAAAAATCGAACACTGTAACCTCTTGCATAATATTATTTTCAAACTTAGATGCATAAAAAATATGAGTAAGATAAGTATTTGTTTTTGTAGGTTTATTGGTGGAAGATTCTATCCTTGAACCCTTTCTAGTAAAAATAATATTATTCTTTCTCTTATTATCAGCAAATGAACTTCCTATTCCAGATCTCAGAGTTATCTCTGCTAATCTATTTGCTGTAGGTACCAAATTATCATTAAAATAAAAAGTCAACCCCGTCATAAAGATGGATAAGGCAATAGCGGGTGCAACAATTCTATAGTTATTTATTCCTAAAGATCTCAAAGCTAATAATTCAGAATTAGAGGATAATTTGCCATAAGTTAATAAAGTACTTAGTAGTACAGCCATTGGGAAAGATAAAACTAGAAAACCGGGCAAACTATAAATAAGAACTTTTATTGCAAGAAATACGGGAAGACCATATTCAACTATTTTTCTTATCAGTTCAAACATTACTCCAACTGACAATGAAATAACAGTAAAAGCAGAAATCGCAAAAAACATTGGAGGCAATAATTGCCCAATTAACCATCTATCTATTAATGGGATAAATTTCCAAGGAAAAGTTATTTGATAAATAGCTTTCTTTAAAAAGGATGCTCTAGTGAATTTCAAGATAAATTTTCAATTAGATTTAGTAATTTAGGCTGTTTAGAAATATTTTATATCTATAAAATTAAATTCAATTATAAAATGTAAATAACTTTTCAAGTAGTAAATTAATTTTAAGTTCTCATTTCTTTATGTATTTAAATTAAAACTTATTATATTTATTATTTGATTTTTTACATAAAACATATAATCAAAATCAATAAACTTAAAAATTATGAGAGAAATAAAAACTCCATGGGGATCGTTTTCTCCAGAAGTAGAATTATTCCCCATATATTATTTAATCATTATCTATGGTTTTGTTTATATACTACCTTTTGGTGAATATTTTGTTGGTTCAACATGGTTTGATTTATTAAAAAAAGAGGATGGGCCATTAGAATGGTTGCAGTTTTTTGAATATCTTTCAGCCTCTTTTATAGGTTTTTTTATTTTCTCAAACAATAAAAAAAAGAATTCACTAGACTCTTTTATATTATTATTACTGAGTTCACTGTGCTTTTTTATAGCTGCTGAAGAGATAAGCTGGGGAGAACGCATAACTGGATTTACAATTAATGCTTTTTCAAATATAAGTATTCAAGGAGAAACAAATCTTCATAATTTACCTTTTTTCCATAACTATCTTCTTGACCCTCTTTTACAATTTGTTTGCTTATTTTTAGGATGGATTGGTTGGAAGAAATGGCCTCATTTAAATTCTTTACCGAATAAAAAATTTAGCTTATTTTTTTTATTTGCAGCTCTATTTTTTGCATACTATGATATTTCTTGGGCATCAACTGTTCAACATATAAGAAATGATCAAGAAATTTTTGAATTCCTTATATCGACAGGGCTATTTTTACATTTCTGCGATAATTTTAAAAATAATAAATATATATAATTTTGTAACTTTCAGTAAGTCACTCATAATTTTAAAATTAAAAATTAAAGCAAATTTTGTAAGTCATGAATCAATTTTTGAATATTATTAATTCGTTCTTAATCAAGAAAATTTTATTAGATTAATATAAAAATTATTCGCAAGAATCTGACTTTCCTATATTCTTTAACATTATCAAAAATTCTAATTCCTGAAGAGAATTAATATTTTTGAAAATTTTTATAGTTAGAGATTCTTTATCTAAAAATATTTTTTAGTAAACTAATTGCTTTGCTTATTTATGGTACACAAAAAATTTTTCCAAGCAATAAATCTGTCTTTGTGCCATCACTACTGATTAGAGAATGTTAGACTTAAAGTATGGTTTTTAATTAAATTGACTTCAAAATTTATTAAAAGATTTCAGAAAAGGTTAATATTCTTTGAAATCTTTTTATTAAAATTAAAAATTGCAAAACATTATCAAAAAAGATATCGACTTTCATAGTTTATAAATAAATATATTTTTAAAATGGAAAACATAAAACAATTTAAATTAAAAGATGATCTTGAATGTATTAGATTTTTAGACAATAGCAAAGAAAAATTTGAATTAGAGTTCAATCTTGAAAAAGGAACTTCATTCAATACATTCTTTGCTATTGAAGATGATTACTTAATTATTATTCACCCACCAGAAACAAATAATTTTGATTCTTTTCTTAAAATCACAAATACTTATATTGATGAATTCATACCAAAACATATTAATATTATTACTGGACATATAAATCCAAAAATTGTAGAAACGATAAAAAATTTAAAAAACAATTTTAATAACTTAATCCTTACAAGCTCTGTCCCAGGGAAAAAACTGATATGCGAATTATGGGATCAAAAAAAACCTGGTGAACAAGATAATCTAAATGTAAGCTTGCCAGAGATAAATTTAATCAAAAAAGAAAGTATACTTGAATTTAAAAATAATATTTTCCAATTAATCCCAGCACCTACTGCTCGATGGCCTGGTGGTTTAATAGTTCTTGAAAATAATTCCGGATTTCTATTCAGTGAAAAATTATTTTCATGTCATATAGCAAGTGAAGATTGGTCTGAAAATAATAGAATAAGCACGGAACCAGACAGAAAACATTTCTACGACTGTTTAATGGCTCCCATGTCATCTCAAATCACCTCTCTTTCTGAAAAAGTTTCTGAATTTGATATTAAATGTATCGCGCCACTTCATGGTCCTGCAATTGAGTATAGTTTAAAAAGTTTTTTAAATGACTATATCCGCTGGGGAGAAAATTTATCCGTTAATAGACCTAAAGTTGCCTTAATATATGCCAGTGCATATGGAAATACAGCTTCCATAGGAGATGCCTTGGCTAAAGGTATTACTTCAACTTCTGTTGAAGTTAAAAGTATAAATTGCGAATTTTCATCAAATGATGATTTGATTGAAACTATAAAACAAGCTGATGGTTATCTTCTTGGATCTCCTACATTAGGAGGACATGCCCCTACACCTATAGTTAGTGCTTTAGGAAGTGTTTTATCTGAGGGGGATAGAGAAAAACCTATAGGAATTTTTGGAAGTTTTGGTTGGAGTGGTGAAGCTATTGATATGCTCGAATCAAAATTAAAAGATGGTGGCTTTAGTTTTAGCTTCGAACCGATAAGAGTAAAATTTAGCCCTAACAAACCTAAAATCAAAGAAATCGAAGAAATTGGAACTCATTTTGGAAGAAATATTCTTAAAAAATCTAGGCAAAAAAATAGGCGGTCTGACACAGGAATGATTTCTAGTAAAACTAATCCAACGATTCAAGCATTAGGGAGAATAGTTGGTTCTTTATGCGTGCTTACAGCATCCAAAGGTGAGGGAGAAAATAATATTAAAAGTGCAATGTTAGCTTCTTGGGTCAGCCAAGCCAGCTTTTCTCCTCCTGGTTTAAGTATTTCTGTAGCCAAAGATAGAGCTGTTGAATCTCTCTTACAGATAGGAGATATATTTGCAATCAATATACTTAGTTCTAATAATTTAAAAGAGCCAATGAAAAGATTCGCTAAACCTTTTGCTCCAGGTGAGGATAGATTCTCAGGTTTAAAAACAGAAGAAACTCCAAATGGACAGATAATAATTCCAGATTCACTTGCATGGCTGGATGCTTCCGTAAAAGAAAGAATGGAGTGCGGAGATCATTGGGTAATTTATGCTGAGGTAAACTATGGAAATGTCCTCAATAAGGATGATTTAACAGCAGTTCATCATCGCAAAAGTGGATCAACTTATTAATTCCCAATCATTTTCAAATGACAAGTAAAACTAATTTAATTATTATTTCTTCTAGTAATGGAAAGAATTTAGAACTCTCTAAAAAATTTCTTGATAAAAGTAATGAATTAAAAATTTCTTCTGAAATTCTGGATCTTACAGAATTTAATATACCTCTTTATAATCCTAGAGTTCATTCAACCAATAAAATACCAAATGAAATTTTGGCATTAAAGAAAAAATTATTTGAAACAGAAAAATGGATAATTTGTGCACCTGAATATAACGGATCTATCCCTCCAATACTTTCTAACTTTATCGCCTGGCTATCTGTATCAGGAGATGATTTCAGAGATCTTTTCAATGGACAGCCAATAGCGATTGCAACTTTCTCAGGGGGACCAGGGATTGAATTATTAACAGCACTAAGAATTCAATTAGCTCATTTAGGTAGTCAGGTGGTTGGGAGACATTTATCTGCAAACTATAGTAAACCTGCTGATGAGAATACAATCGAAGATATTCTTAAAAGGCTGATGCAAATGAATAGGCTCACTTTTAGCTAAAAGCTTAAATTAACTTTTCTTATGCCATGCTTGTAAAATTTTTTTGGCCATAGGCAAAGCATGTTTAGAACCACCTCCAGGTGTATTTTCTGCAAATGCCACTATAAGTAATTCACTTTTCTCGGAGGGGGCAAAACATACAAACCAAGCATGATCAGGCCCACCCAAGACATCTTCAGCTGTACCAGTTTTACCTGCAATTGGAGGGAAATTATTAGATCCGAAGTTTATAGATACACCTGTTCCAGACCGAATAACTTTTGATAAACCATTTCTTACCACCTGTAAATGTTTAGCGTCAATATCAACTTTTATAGGTTGCTTATAAGATGAATTTTCCTTGCTTAAAATTGACAAATGAGGTGTAACTAAATATCCACCATTAGCTATTACTGCATATGCTCTTGCTATTTGCATTGGCGTAGTTTGAACAACAAATTGACCAATAGACATACTCGCAATATCTTCAGGAAGCCATGGGGTCTGTCCAGGTTTGCCCCAACCTCTGCCATTCAATGCCCATTCACTACTGGCGATCAAACCTCGATCTTCTTGATCTCCAATTTCAATACCTGACAATTTAGTAAAACCTAAAATTTTAGAAATTCTATTAATTTCATCTACTCCAACTCCATGACCGATCTGATAAAAGAATGTATTACTAGATACTCTTAACGCATCTTCATAACCTATAATTCCAAATCCCTCATCATTATGCTCTCTAAAACACTGGCTTCCATAAAAAATACATGGTGAAGTCTTAAGTTGAGTTTCAGCAGGAAACTTCCCACTTTCCATTCCCGCCAAAGCAGTAACAATTTTCCAAACACTTCCTGGATCATAAGCATTTAGTGCCCTATTAAAAAGAGGCTTTGAATCAGAATAAAATAAATTATTATATAGTTTCTCTGGTTTGAAATCCTTTGCGAAAAAATTTAAATCAAAATTAGGTTTACTAGCAATTGCTCTTATAGCTCCATCCCTCGGGTCCATCACTATTACAGCTCCACCTTTTTTATCCTGTAAAACTTCTTCAGCAATTTTTTGCAATGAAAGATCAATAGTCAATGTAATATCTTTTCCTTTCTTAGAAGGCTTGATACCTAAGGACTTTTGAACAGTCCCATTAGCATTTACTTCAATCATCTCTCCACCCCACTCACCTCTTAAATAATTTTCATAAGCTGCCTCTACTCCTGTCCTTCCAATGAGATCATTCATTTTATATCCTTTTTTTGACAGTATTTTGTATTCTGACTTTGTAATTGCTGAAGTATATCCAAGTGTATGAGCACCAAGAGTTTTATAAGGATAATCTCGTTTCACTTTTCTTAAAATCTCAAGACCCAAAAATTTATCCTCATTTTCCTTAAACTTTATAATTTGTTCAACAGATAAATTATTAACTAAATTAATTGAATATTTTTTATTTTTAATACCTTCTTTATACCTCGAATCTAGTTTTTCTATCTGAATATTTAATAAGTTAGCAATGCTATATTTATATTCTTCCCAGATAGTTTTATTAATAAATTGCGGTTTAACAATCAAAGAATAATTTAGTCTACTTCTTACGAGTACTTTACCGTTCCTATCAAGAATTTTCCCCCTTATGGGTTCTGTAGCTATAAGTCTAATTCTATTCTGATCAGACATTTTTTTAAAAACTTGATTATTGATAACTTGCAAAA
>CACNYU010000004.1 GCA_902624785.1 uncultured Prochlorococcus sp. | reverse complement strand
TATTTATTTGTAAGATATTTTTGATAATTAAATCAAAATCAAGATCAGAAACAATATTTGATTTAATATTATTTTCATTAAAGTAAATTGATTTATTTTTAATTTTATAGATTGAGGAAATCTTATTAACATTTAAATAATTAATATTGCCAATAATTTCATCAATTTTTAACTCATTTGGCATTAAAGTTGTTAGATTATCTAGAAAAAAACTTTTTGAACTGAGGGAACTTTCTCTAATATAACTAGATGCATTATGCCAAATAATTTGGTATAAATTTTTTTTAATAGGGGTTAATATTATTAATCCATCAGCTGTATTTATTTCGTACAATCTTTTTTCAATATTACCTCTTAAATATACATTAAATATTAAAAGTTGTTCATCTAAACCTTTAGAGATAGATAAAGGATATTTACGTGATTTAAAGATTTGATGGGAACTATTAAAATCAAATTCAAAATCAAAAATTAATGATTCGACAATTGATTGATTCTTTGAGATGAAATAAACATTATCAAAATCAGTTAATTTATTTATTAAAAAGTTTTTAACATCTGAATATTTAGCAGTCCAGCCTAAAGTATTTAAATATTCTTCATGGAAATCTTCTATTCGAAGTAATAATTTTTCAGATACTAAATTATCTTTAAGACATAAAGATGTAAAACCATAAGAAATGTATTTAAATTCATTCCAAATATCAAAATAAATTAATAAATTTTTTAAATTATTCGAAAATTTATAGATTTGATAGTCATTATTGGGATTGGAGTTTATAAAAAAATCATACAAATAAATATCAAAATTAAGCTTTGCTAAAATAAAGGCTAATAAAAGACTTCTTGGACTTTCACCTTTAATTTTTAATTTGAATTTTCTCTTCATATAAGATTAAATTTATTTTTATAAATAAAACAAATTTCCTCAAAGGCGGGTCTAAGAAGATATGGATAATCACCGACCCATAATTTAATTTCTGGTAACCAAGCATCAGTTAAAAATAACTTTCCATTAAAGGATCTTTCATTGGTTGATACTAAGCATCTAACATTAAGTCCTCGAGTAATAATATTGTGCCTATTCTCATAGGGAAAACTTATTTTACTTAAATAACCATCTTCATCTTCTAATTCTAATATTAGCCAAGTTCGCTTATTCTCTACTATCTCAAGATTTCCGTATCTATTAGTTTGTTCTCTAGAACTCTCAATTTTTTCAATTTGATACATGTCTGAAATAAAGCCATCAAAAATAGAATAAAATTTAAATTGCTTATACTTTAGATTTATTCTACTTGCTTCAATAATTGGTCCCCACAAAATGTATAGTGCGAAACATAGACAAAGAATTAACCATAAAACATCAGTTTGATTACCAAATTGATTATTACCAATAACTAATGTTATTGCTGCTCCAATTGAAGAAATAATTATTCTTTGAAGAATTTTTCTTGGATTACCCAAACTATGTTTAAATTGTCCTCCAGTCGCAACCGAAGGTATCAATTTTGCTACTTGATTATTTTTTATGGGAATAAGCATATTAAAAAATTAATTTCTCTAACCCATAAACTAAAGTTTCATAATTTCCAATTTTCTTAATTGATTCCAAAACACCTGGCATATAAGCTTTTCTGTCAATTGTATCGTGCTTAATTGTGTATGTTTCTCCTGGTGATCCCATAATAACAACTTGATGAGCTAATAATCCCGGTAATCTAATGGAATGGATATTTAATCCGGAATCTCTTACTCCGCCCCTGGAACCAGAAAGTGATTCTGTCTCATTTACAATTAACTTATTAAATTTCTTCGGGTATTCTTCTATCATTTCTGCTGTTTTTAAACATGTCCCACTTGGAGAATCAGCCTTCTGGTTATGATGCATTTCAATTAATTCAATATTATCGTAAAATTTCGCGGCAACAGAAGCTGCTTGTTGAAGTAAAACCATACCTACTGAAAAGTTAGGTATTATTGCACATCCAATAGCTGCTTTCTCAGAAAAACTAGATAATTCATTGATTTGTTCAGAGGTTAATCCTGTTGTTCCTATTATTGGGCAAACACCATAAGCCATTGCAGCTCTGGTATTGTCGTAAACAGAATCAGGATGAGTAAAATCAACCATGACAGGTCTTAGATCTGAATCTCTATATCCTTGACTAACTGTACATAAACTACCTTCTAAATCATTTGATAAAAAAACATCTGACTCAGGAATATCAAAAAATGTAGACAAACTTTTGCCATTACATTCATCATTAAGATCAATTGCTCCAACTAATTCACAATCATTTGAATTTGTAACGGCTTCTACAACTTCGCGCCCCATCTTCCCTAATGCTCCAGATACTAGTACAGGTATGGGTTTTTTAGGATTTTCTGTCATAATGAAAAAGTTTTTTTGTTAAAAAGGATGTTACACGCTATGTATATTGCACACAATAACGACAAAACACCCGTAGGCTGGTAGAAATACTTAAAGAAAAACATGTTTACGCAGGTCCGCTCAGCAAATCGCAGAGTATCTCCTGCCGAGAATAACAAACATAAAGTTGTTATTAAAGCAGTATATGTTGTTCTCGAGCCACAATACCAAAATTCACTCACAGAAGCAGCTAAGTCAATCAATGAAACCGAAGGTCCAATCGGAATTGATCTTAGTGGCTATTTAATAGAGGAACTAAGAGATGATAATAATTATCAAGATTTCGTTAGTGATGTTTCAAAAGCTGACCTATTTTTGGCATCTTTAATCTTTATCGAAGATCTAGCTCAAAAAGTTGTTGATGCAGTAGCTCCTTACAAAGAAAAATTAAAAGCCTCAATTATTTTTCCTTCCATGCCTGAGGTGATGAGACTTAATAAACTTGGTTCGTTTAGTATGTCTCAGTTAGGTCAATCTAAAAGCATTATTGGTGATTTAATTAAGAAGAAAAAGGAAGCTGATGGAGCTAGCTTCCAAGATTCAATGTTGAAGTTATTAAATACATTACCTTCAATTTTAAAATATTTACCAATTGAAAAAGCTCAAGATGCACGTACATTTATCTTAAGTTTTCAATATTGGCTTGGTGGTACAACATCAAATCTGAAAAATCTCTTGTTAATGCTTTCAGAAAAATATGTAATTTCAGAAGATATCAAAAATGAATTAGAGTCTTTTAATATTCAAGATCCAGAAACATTTCCAGATCTAGGTATTTGGCATCCAATGGCTCCAAATATGTTTGAGAGTTTAGATGCATATATGTCCTGGGATAACAATAGAAAAGATCTCGATCCAAAATCAACTACTTCTCCAACAATTGGATTAGTTCTCCAGAGGAGTCACATTGTTACTGGTGATGATGCGCATTATGTAGCAGTTATTCAGGAATTAGAATATAGAGGCGCAAGAGTTATTCCAATCTTCTGTGGTGGACTAGATTTTTCAAAACCAGTAAATGAATATTTCTATGATTCTTTAAATAAAGATAATCCTATTGTTGATGGAATAGTATCCCTTACTGGATTTGCTTTAGTTGGAGGCCCTGCGAGGCAAGATCACCCCAAAGCAATTGAGGCTTTAAAAAGATTAAATAGGCCTTATATGGTTGCTTTACCACTTGTATTTCAAACTACACAAGAGTGGGAAGAGAGTGATTTAGGATTGCATCCTGTTCAAGTAGCTCTACAAATTGCAATTCCTGAACTAGATGGAGCAATAGAACCAATCATCCTTTCTGGAAGAGATGATGCGACAGGCAAAGCTCATACTCTTCAAGATAGGGTTGATGTCATTGCTGAGAGAGCTATAAAGTGGTCAACACTTAGAGTAAAGAAGAGAGAAGACAAAAAACTTGCAATTACAGTATTCAGTTTTCCTCCCGACAAAGGGAATGTTGGTACAGCTGCCTATTTGAATGTTTTTGGCTCAATCTACAGGGTACTCCTTGAAATGAAAAAGAAAGGATATAAGATTGATAATCTTCCTAAAAACTCTAAAGAATTAATGGAAAAAGTTATTAATAATCCAGAGGCAATGGAAGGATCTCCTGAATTAAATATTGCCCACAAAATGTCAGTAAAAGAATATGAAGAATTTACTCCATACTCAACAAGATTAGAAGAAAATTGGGGAAAACCTCCAGGTAATCTTAACAGTGATGGTCAAAACTTACTTATATATGGTAGCCATTTTGGAAATGTCTTCATAGGCGTCCAGCCGACATTTGGATATGAAGGGGATCCAATGAGGTTACTTTATTCCAGAAGTGCAAGTCCCCATCATGGTTTTGCTGCCTATTACACTTATGTTGAAAAGATATGGGGAGCTGACGCAGTACTTCATTTTGGAACCCATGGATCTCTAGAATTCATGCCAGGTAAACAAATGGGTATGAGTGAGACTTGTTATCCAGATTCGTTAATCGGTTCACTACCTAATCTTTATTACTACGCTGCAAATAATCCATCTGAGGCAACAATTGCGAAGAGGAGAGGATATGCATCCACAATTAGTTATTTAACTCCTCCAGCGGAAAATGCAGGTTTATATAAAGGCCTAAAAGAGTTAAGTGAATTAGTTGGCTCATATCAACAATTAAGAGAAAATAGTAGAGGGATTCAAATAGTTAATTCAATAGTTGAAACCTCTAAACAATGTAATCTAGATAAAGATGTTAGTCTTCCAAATTCCGATGCATCTGATTTAAATATTGAAGAAAGAGATCTTTTTGTAGGTAATGTCTACAAGCAATTAATGGAAATAGAAAGTAGGTTGTTACCATGTGGCTTACATACAATTGGAGAAGCTCCAACAGCAGAAGAAGCTGTTGCTACTTTAGTTAATATAGCTTCTCTTGAAAGAGAGCAAGAACAACTACGTTCTCTACCTGGGTTATTAGCAGAATCTATTAATCTAAAAATTGATGAAGTCTATAAAGGTAATAACAAAGGGGAACTGAAATTTGTAGAACTAAATGAAAAAATTATTAAAACATCAAGAGAATCAATATTTGCAATGGTTAAATCATTGAAAATTGTTGATGGAAGAGTTTATTTAGAAAAATCACTACTATCAAAGTTATTTGAGTTTTTAAAAATCTTTGGAATTAATACACCAACCCCATGGTTAAGAATTTGCAGGATGAATGGATTTAAAGATATTGACCAAAATGAATTAAATAAACTTTTTGATTACTTACTTTTTTGTCTTGAACAAGTATGTGCTGACAAGGAAATGGAGAGTCTCATAAAAGCATTGGATGGAAACTATGTACTTCCAGGTCCAGGGGGAGATCCTATTAGAAATCCAGGTGTATTACCAAGTGGTAAGAATATTCACGCTCTAGATCCTCAGTCAATTCCAACAGTTGCTGCTGTAGCAGCTGCAAAAGCAGTTGTAGATAAACTCATAGAAAGGCAAAAAGAAGAACAAGGAACTTGGCCAGAAACTATTGCATGTGTTTTATGGGGAACAGATAATATTAAGACTTATGGTGAATCTTTAGCTCAAATCTTATGGTTTGTAGGTGTTAAACCTATGCCAGATTCGGTTGGAAGAATTAATAAATTGGAACTTATTCCATTAGAAGTACTTGGCAGGCCAAGAATTGACGTTGTTGTAAATTGCTCTGGTGTTTTTAGAGATTTATTTATAAATCAGATGGCTTTAATAGATCAGGCTGTAAAATTAGCAGCTGAAGCTGATGAACCACTTCAACAAAACTTTGTTCGTAAACATTCATTAGAACAAGCAGAAAAAGAAGGTACTAGTCTAAGAGAAGCATCTGCGAGGGTATTTTCAAATGCGAGTGGAAGTTATAGCTCCAATGTAAACTTAGCTGTTGAAAACTCCACATGGGAAGAAGAGAATGAACTCCAAGAGATGTATTTGTCAAGAAAGACATATGCATTTAACGCAGATAACCCAGGAGAAATGAATCAAAAAAGGGATGTCTTTGAATCAGTAATGAAAACTGCAGATGTTACATTTCAAAACTTAGATTCATCTGAGATCTCATTAACCGATGTTAGTCATTACTTTGACTCTGATCCCACTAAATTAATTAAGACACTTAGAGATGATGGCAAAGAGCCTACAAGTTTTATAGCAGATACTACAACTTCAAATGCCCAAGTGAGGACTTTAAGTGAAACTATAAGATTAGATTCCAGGACAAAACTATTAAATCCCAAATGGTATGAGGGAATGCTTAAATCTGGTTATGAAGGTGTAAGAGAACTTTCTAATAGGCTTAATTACACACTAGGATGGAGTGCTACTAGTGGACAAGTTGATAATTTTGTTTATGAGGAGACAAACGAAACATTCATAAATGATGAAGAAATGCGTAAGAGATTAATGGATTTAAATCCTAATAGTTTTAGAAGAATTGTTGGCACATTACTTGAAGTTAACGGCAGAGGATATTGGGAAACTTCTGATGAAAATATTGAAAAATTAAAAGAACTTTATCAAGAAGTGGAAGATAAAATTGAAGGAGTAAAAGAATAAAATTTTCATTTTCTAAAAATTTTATCTGACATTTTTATAATCTGATAATTAAGCTCAACATTATGTACTCTTACAATTTCAATACTAAGTTGTGAACATAAACAGCTTATTGCCAGAGAACCTATATCTCTTTCTTTAGGATTAGATATATTTAAAACTTCTCCTATAAATCTTTTCCTTGAGGCTCCAATAAGTAAGGGATAACCTAATTTCTTGAATTTCTTTAAATTTTTTAGGATAAGAATATTCTGAGAAGTGTTTTTAGCAAAGCCCAAACCTGGATCTATGACTATTTTATTCATATTTACTCCTTTTAATATTGCTTTTTCAATAAGAATTCTCAAACTATCAATTATATCTTCAATTAAATTTTCGTAACAGGCTAAATCATTCATAGTTTGACTATCCCCTTTACTATGAGTAATAACATATGGACAGTCAAATTTCGAAACCACACCATAAATGTCTTCATCCCTTCTTCCTCCTGTTACATCATTGATCCAATTTGCTCCATTTGACAAAGCTTTAAATGCAACATCAGAATTAAAAGTGTCAACTGAAATAATTATGCTAGGGAACCTTTTTCTTATTTCCCTCAAGATAGGAATTATTCTTTCAATTTCTATAGCCGAACCAACTTCTTCAGCGCCAGGTCTGGTACTTTGAGCACCAATATCAATAACATCTACACCAAAATTTATAAATTTTTCTACTTGAGTCAAAGCTTTTTCTAGTTCAAAGAAATCACCTCCATCACTGAATGAATCAGGAGTAAGATTTAATATCCCCATTATTGAGGTTTTTCTTCCCCAATCAGAAGGAAATATATTATCGTTATTTGAAATTTGCAATTCTAGCGAAGCTAATAGGATTTAAAGAAGCGCCTCCAACCAAAACTCCATCGATATCACTCATTGACATTATTTCATCGATATTATTAGGTTTTACAGATCCTCCATATTGAATGATGACATCTTCATAACCAATTAAGCTTCTGATCAGTTTACAAATTTTATTAGCATCTTTTGCCTCACAGGTTTTACCTGTTCCAATTGCCCAAATTGGTTCGTATGCGACTATCAAATCTTCAGGATTTGTGCCTTCAAGACCTTGTTCAACCTGTCTAGAAATAATCCTTTCTGCCTCTCCTCTCTCTCTTTGTTCTAATGTTTCACCAACACAAACAATTGGAGTTAATCCATTTGTTTGAGCTGACTTTGCCCTTTTATTTATTTGCTCATCACTTTCACTAAAATATTTTCTTGGTTCACTATGACCTACGATTGCATACTTGACATTATGTTCTAGTAACATTATTGGAGATATTTCGGCAGTAAAGGCTCCTGAATCTTCCCAATGAATATTTTGACTAGCAATATTTAAATTCATTGAATTAGAAAAAGAAGCAAATGTTGATATTGCAGTATAGGGAGGTGCTATTACTATGTTGCGGTTAGTATTTATATTTTCTATTAAAGGAATAAAATCCTTTAAGAAATTTTTAGTCTCAGCACATGTCATGTGCATTTTCCAATTACCAGCAATTACAGTTTGTCTCACAAAATTTAATCCAAGAAAACATCTTATTATAACTTTAAGCTCAATAGGTCTCTTTCTCAAAGATTATTTCATTTTTTAAAAATAAAACCTTATCGCCATAAGTTAATTTTCTTCCTCTTCTTAATTCAATATCGCCATTAACTTTAACTTTCCCAGATTTAATATACATCTTTGCCTCTCCCCCAGATGAAACAAGATTTTTCCATTTTAAAAATTGATCCAGTTTCATAGTTTTTTAAATTCAAAGGTATTGATAGAGTGAAATAAATACATTTTAAGTTTCTTGGGTTTAGTTCCTCCAATCAAACCTTATTTAGGTAGATTAAGTAGGGGTTTCGCATGCATGATTATTTATGTTGCTTGTTGGCCTATTTTAGCGTTTTTAGCGGGAAAACTTATTCCCGCAATCGGATCAGGAGATTTAAAAGCAGTATCAGTAATAATAATACGAACACTAATTGTTTTTTTAATTCAAAAAACTGCTCAATATGGACAGGATCTTTTTATAGCGAAACCATCATTAGAAATTAGTGAAGAAATAAGAAATAGAATTTTTTCCAAAATACACAAAATAAAAATTAATTTTATAGAAAAAATTTCGGCAGGTGACATAACATACAGATTGACTGAAGATGCTGATCGGCTAAGTGAAGTTATTTATAAAACTATTCAAGACTCATTACCTTGTTCATTGCAATTATTAGCTGTAATTCTATATATGATCTACTTAGATTGGTCATTGACTTTATCTACATTTATCCTTGCTCCATTAATAATTATTTCTGTAAATAAATTTGGGGAAAAAGTTTTATTTGCTTCAGAAAATAGTCAGGAAACAACTAGTGAATTAGCTAGTTTAATTGGAGAATCAATAAATGGAATTACTACAATTAGAGCTTATGCAAGGGAAAATTGGATAAAAAAAAGATTTAGTGCCCAATTAATGGTAAATAAAAAGGCGAAATTTAGAACATTAAAATTATTAGCCTTACAACATCCAATCGTTGGATTTATAGAAGCGTTTGGAATATTAGCAATACTTGCTTTAGGAGCTATACGTATAAATTTAGGATTACTCAATAGTGAAGAATTTAGCAGTTTTTTTGCCGCAATATTAATGCTTATTGATCCAATAAGCCATCTTACAACGAATTTTAATGATTTTAAACAAGCACAAGCTTCTTTTAAAAGATTAGAAAGAATAAATCAACAACCTATTGAGACTGATTATCAAAATTCGGAAGATATAAAAGTTATGGATGGAAAAATTGAATTTAAGGATGTAAGCTTTTCATATTTAAAAGATATAAAAGTCTTAAAAAGTATTAACCTTAAAATTTCAAAAGGAGAAATTATTGCTTTTGTAGGAGCATCAGGTTCAGGGAAGAGCACTATGTTATCTTTAATTCTTAAATTTATCAAACCTGATAATGGCGATATTTATATAGATGATAAAAGTATTAGTAAACTAAAAGCAAAATCAATAAGATCGAAAATTGCGATTGTTCAACAACAACCATTTCTCTTCTCAGGAACAATTAAAGACGCAATAAAAATGGGTAGATCATTCAATGATGAAGAGATAATCAAATCCGCTAAAATTGCAAACGCTCATCAATTTATTAATAAACTCCCTGAAAAATATGATACCTATATTACAGAAAGAAATCTTAATTTCTCAGGGGGACAAATACAAAGAATTGCAATCGCAAGAGCAATTTTAGGCAATCCAATAATTCTTCTATTAGATGAGGCGACAAGTGCTCTGGATGCTGACTCTGAAGCAGAGGTACAAAAAGGATTAAACCAAGCAATGAAAGATAGAACGGTTATTATTATTGCCCATAGATTATCTACAACTCAAGAGGCGAAACAAATAGTCGTTTTTGATAACGGAGAAATAGTTGATACTGGTACTCACAATGAATTAATTAACAAAGATGGAATTTATAAAGATTTATGTGAAAAACAATTAATTAATAAATATTAAAATTATCTTATTTCTATATTTAAGATATTTTTATGGAAACACAGGATTCTAATAATAAAAAAGCAGTCCTTACATTTGACGGAAAAAAATATATTATGGAAGATTTATCAGATGAGATTAAAGAAGTAATAAAAAGTCTTCAAATTGCTGATGCCCAATTAAAAATGCATGAAGACACTTTAAAACTTTTATCTATAGGCAAAAGTAGCTTAGTTGATGATTTGAGGAAGAAACTAGAAGATTTCTAGTTAAGATTTGATTTTATGAATTTCTTGGAGTGAAACAGTCTCTATTTGATGGACTCGTAAAGCCTTAATGGCTTTGATGGCGGCCTTTGATCCAGGAATGGTAGTAAAAGTTGGGACATTATATTCAAGAGAAGCTCTTCTTAAATATTCATCATCAAATAATGCTTGTGAACCTATGGGGGTATTAATTACAAGTTGAACGAGGCCAGAACGAATCATATCTTCAATATTTGGCCTCCCTTCATGCACTTTAAAAACACTCTCAACATTTATTCCTAAATTTGTTAGATATTTTGAAGTTCCTTCTGTTGCTAATAAATTGAATCCAAGGTTTATGAGGTCTTTTGCTATTTCATAAAGATATTTTTTATCAATATCATTAGTTGATAGAAATGCTACTCCTTTAGTTGGGACCCCATTACCTGCTGCGAGTTCAGACTTTGCGTATGCTATACCGAAATCTTTTGCCAAACCCATTACTTCTCCTGTTGAACGCATCTCAGGACCAAGAAGGGTATCTGAACCAGGAAATCTTTTAAAAGGTAGTACAGCCTCCTTCACCGCTTGATATTTAGGAATTAATTCCTCAACATAATCAACCTCTTGAAGCGTTTTACCCTGCATTAATTCAGTAGCTATTTTTGCTATTGGTTTACCAATTGCTTTGGAGACGAATGGTACAGTTCTTGAGGCTCTTGGATTGGCTTCAAGAATGTATACCTTAGATTTTTCTTTATCTAACCTCTTTACAGCGAATTGTAAATTTATTAATCCAATAACATTAAGCTTATTAGCAATTAATTCTGTCCAATCCTTTACAATCTTTTTAGTTTCATCAGACAAAGAAATAGAAGGAAGACAACATGCTGAGTCTCCTGAGTGTATGCCTGCTGGTTCAACATGCTCCATTAAACCTGCGATCACAACATATCCATTTTTATCGCACAAAGCATCTACATCTATTTCAACAGAATTACTTAAATATTGATCTAAAAGAACAGGATGATCAGGGGATACTTTAACTGCCTCATTAATATATCTAATTAATTCTTGATGACTTCTTACAATCTCCATAGCTCTTCCTCCTAGAACATAAGAGGGCCGGACCACTAATGGAAAGCCTATATTTTCTGAAACTTTAATAGCCTCCTCTTGATTTCGTGCAATGCCATTAAGTGGTTGCCTAATATCAAGTTGATTTAATATTTTTGTGAATTCTTCTCTATCTTCAGCAATATCGATTGATATTGGTGATGTTCCCAATATACTAGAGTTACATTTATTACCATTTTTTGATTTGAGCCATTTATGAAGTGGTAAAGATAATTTAAGTGGTGTTTGCCCCCCAAATTGGACTATGATTCCGTAAGGTTGTTCAACTTCGATAATATTTAAAACATCTTCTAAAGTAACAGGTTCAAAATATAAAATATCGCTAGTATCATAATCTGTTGAAACTGTTTCAGGATTACTGTTAACCATTATTGTTTTAAACCCACTTGAAGATGATTGATATGAAGCATGGCAACAACAATAATCAAATTCAATTCCTTGACCAATTCTGTTAGGACCTCCACCCAAAATCATTATTTTTTTTAAATCTTTATCTGTATCTAAATTAATTTCACTGTCAAATAATTCAAAGCCTGAATTTATAAATGATTCTTCATAAGTAGAATAATGGTATGGAGTGCTAGAAGCAAATTCCGCAGAACATGTATCAACAGTCTTGAATACTGGATTTACTTTAAGTTGTTGTCTTAAAGACCTTACTTGATAAAAATCTGTGCAAGTGAGATTTGCGATTTGCTGATCAGAGAAACCAAGTTGTTTAGCATTAAGCATCAAGTCTTTATTAAAACTAAATAAATTTTTATTTTTCAAATATTTATTTTCAAAATTAAAAATATTCCTTAATTTTTCAATAAACCACAGATCAATATTAGTAGCTGTATGGATGTAATTATCATCCTTACCAAGTTCCATAGCCTTTTTTATAATTAAAATTCTTTCAGCAGTTGGAGTTCTAAGATTATTTATTAAATGATTTTCACTGTCAAAAGTAATAATGCCTTCATATTCCCAACCATAAATTCCAATTTCTAAAGATCTCAAAGCCTTTTGTATAGACTCTTCAAAAGATCTACCAATAGCCATAGATTCACCTACGGATTTCATTGATGTGGTAAGAATATTTGATGTACCATTAAATTTTTCAAATGCAAATCTTGGTATCTTAGTTACTACATAATCTATAGTCGGTTCAAAACATGCCGGTGTTTTTTTGGTAATGTCATTAATAATTTCGTTTAAGTTGTATCCCACTGAAAGTAAAGCTGCCATTTTCGCGATGGGAAATCCAGTGGCTTTACTAGCCAATGCAGAAGATCTACTAACTCTAGGATTCATTTCAATTACAATAACTTCACCATTCGTAGGATTTACTGCAAATTGAATATTACTACCTCCTGTCTCAACCCCAACTTCTCTTATAATTGCCAATGAAAGATCTCTAAGCCTTTGATACTCTTTATCAGTGAGGGTTTGAGCAGGAGCTACAGTTATCGAATCTCCAGTATGTACACCCATAGGATCAAGATTTTCAATACTGCAAATTATCACAACATTATCAGCTTTATCTCTCATAACTTCTAATTCAAATTCTTTCCACCCTATTAAAGATTTCTCAATTAATATTTGATTACTAGGACTAGCCTCTAATCCAGATTTACTTAATTCTTTAAATTCTTCGAGATTATAAGCAATTCCACCTCCACTGCCTCCCAATGTAAAAGCAGGCCTAATTATTAATGGATAAGAAGAATTAATTGCGTTTCGTACATTTTCGGCCTCCTCTAGAGACGACGCTATTCCAGAAGGACATACATCAACATTTATTCTCTCCATTGACTCTTTAAATAATTTTCTATCCTCAGCCTTCCTGATAGCGTTTAAATCCGCACCAATTAATTCAATATCATTTTCTTCTAGAAAACCTGTTTCAGCTAGACTTACAGCTAGGTTTAAAGCAGTTTGACCTCCCATTGTTGGAAGAATAGCATCAGGTTTTTCTTTCAGTATAATTTTTGAAACTATTTCAACAGTTAAAGGTTCAATATATGTTCTATGCGCGATTTCTGGATCTGTCATTATGGAAGCTGGATTAGAATTTATTAAAATAATTTCATATCCAACACTTTTTAGTGCCTTACAAGCTTGTGTTCCGGAATAATCAAATTCACAAGCTTGCCCTATAATTATTGGTCCTGAGCCTAGTATAAGAATTCTTTTGAGGTCCTCTCTTTGAGGCATAATCGTGAAAAACTATTTATTTAATCCTACTTATAAATTATCAGATGTTAATCAACTTACTTGAAAAGCAACATTTGTTTCTATAGTAATAATAGAAAATAATTATTTATGAGCGAACTCCAACGACTTAAAAGTTTGTTGCCTCCGGAAAATGAAAGTTGGGTATTTATTGAAGCCGCTATAGCTATTGACCCACCTCTCATAACTCTTGAAGAGATAGGAAGAGATGAAGTTGAAATTCAAATTGATTTAGAGAAATGGGATAATTTTGCCTTAGATCATAGAAATTTGCTTTTTTGGCACGAAGTTGGCAAGATACAAAATGATACCATCCCCAGAGATGGGTGGGAGATGGCTGCACTTGCTATTGGATTAGGAGGTGCTATCGGTGAATTATGGGTTCAAGATGGATTATTGCTATTGCTAGCGCTAGGTTTATCTGGTTTTGCTGGATATAGATTATATACTAAAAATAATTCAGAAAAAAAACTTCAAGATGCAATTTATGCTGATGAAAGAGCTATTGATCTGGCCTGTAGATTTGGTTATAGCATTCCAAATGCATATAAAAGTTTAGGTGGGGCTTTAAAAGAATTGATAGAAAATACTAGAAAAAAGAAAAAAAGAACTTTTTTTGAAGATCGGTTGGAAGCCCTTAGAAAGAGTGCAGAAAAAGCCAGGTCTGAACTTGCTCAGCAAGAAGGTTCACAAAAGTCTGTATCAAGCGAAAATGTCTATGGACAATAAAAAAGTTGCTTTATTAGCTGCCAAAGCATGTGATTCAAAAAAGGCTAATGATATTAGATTGATAAATATTAATAAAGTTTCATACATAACTGATTGGATTGTAATTGCTGAAGGATTATCAGATGTTCAAGTAAGGTCAATCTCAAAATCTGTGGAAAACGATATAAAAGATTTCTTTAATATTGAACCTTTAAGAAAAGAAGGGATAAATGAAGCCAAATGGGCGCTTTTAGATTATGGAGATCTAATCGTCAATATTTTCCAACCAGAATATAGAAAATACTATGACTTAGAGTCATTTTGGGGTAATGGAGATAATTTTAAATATCCGTGATGCATGAATAATTCAAAATGTCCTGTTCCAAAAGAACAGCAACCTACAAATGAATTCTTAGAATTATCTAACTCTAAAGTTTTTGCTTTAGCTAAAACCAACAAAAAATTTTCAATAATATTAATTTCTATATGGTTGCTAGCTTTTTTGATTTTTTTAATTATCTCCTCGGGTAGTACTTATTTTAATACTTATCTTTTTAAATATATTTATTTAAGTTTTTTTGGAAGTTTATCCTTACCATTACTGATTACAATTCGTTTATTTTTAGGATGGAATCATGTGCATAAAAGACTAACTTCTGAAATAATCGAATATGAAGAATCAGGATGGTACGATGGTCAAATATGGATTAAACCTATTGAATTAAAAGAAAAAGAAAGTCTTATTGCCTCCATAGAAGTAAAGCCTATCTTAAAAAATCTAAAACAAGTAATATCCGTCATTATCTCACTTATTCTGACTGGAATATTAATTTCTCAGTATAACAATATTTAAAAATGAGTTCAAATTTTAAAAATTTATACACTTCTAATAATCCGCCATTAGAAGTATTTCTTAGAAGAGGTTCATATGTTGAATCAATTCATAAAATTCATGCCGTAGTTTGTGATAAAAAAGGAAGAGTATTAATGTGCGCAGGAAATCCAGAATATAAGAGTTTTGCAAGATCTGCTTTAAAACCTTTTCAGGCTATCCCATTTGTAAGCAGTGGTGCAGCATCTCAAATTAACGATCCACTAAAATCAATAGCGATTGCATGCGGTTCACATAGAGGGTCAACAAAACATGCAAGAGAAGCTTTTAAAATTTTATGGGAATTCGATATAGATATTAAGAATCTAAAATGTCCTTGTAATAAAGATAGTCCATTAAGACATTATTGCTCAGGAAAACATGCTGCCTTTCTAGCAACATGTAAGAAGTTAAGTTGGCCAATCGATAGTTATTTAAAAGGAGATCATCCATTACAAATTGAAATATTTAGAATAATTTCAGAATTACTTTCTCTACCTGCTTCTGAAATTTATGCAGAAAGAGATGATTGCGGTGCTCCAACATTATTTTTAAAATTAGTTGAAATTGCACGACTATATTCAATTCTTTGCAGCTCAGAAAATGCTGAATTAGAACAAATTAGCAGAGCTATGATTTTGTATCCACAAAATATAAGTGATAATAATTATTTTGACACTGAGATTATCAAAGCCTCACATGGACAAGTAATTAGTAAAGGAGGTGCCGAGGGAATCCTTTGTCTAGCAAAACTTAGCGAGGGAATAGGTTTAGCATTAAAAGTTGAAGATGGATCAAGAAGAGCAAAGCATGCTGTAGGTTTACATCTACTAAAACAATTGGAATGGATTACTAATTTACGGATTCAAGATATTGAAGAAAAGATTTTTAACCTTGCAGAGGGAGTGAATTTAGAAGTAAAAGGTGAATTAAAATTCCAGGAATCATAACTAAATATAGGTAAAGTTCCAACAGGGATGTATGCTATAGATATGTCGCGGGGTAGAGCAGCCTGGTAGCTCGTCGGGCTCATAACCCGAAGGTCGGAAGTTCAAATCTCCCCCCCGCCACCAAAGATAAAGCCTCCATTTGGGGGCTTTTTTCTTGAATATAAGTTGTTTCAAGGTATCAGGGATAACTTTACTTACTAGACTGTCTATCATTAATGAGATTGAAATATTCTCATTTAGACCTTTTCACGCAGACTTGAGTTAGATTTTACATACAAGTCACCTAAAAAAAATAGAACTAGGGAAAAAGAAAATAACAAAAAACTTTTCATTAAAAAGAGGGCTTTACCCCTATAATTTAGATCAGCTATTAACTACTAAGTATGAGAAAACCTCCTGACGTTGGTTTTCCAGAGTGGGCTTTTAATCTCTTAAGGGGTTTGGCTAAATTATTTTATAGAAAATTTATAGTTACAATTAATAGTAGTGGAAAGGTGGCTGAGTGGTCGAAAGCGAGCGATTCGAAATCGTTTAATAGGAAACTATTCGTGGGTTCGAATCCCACCCTTTCCGTTAAAGATTATTTGAGGCATATTTTTTCTTTACCTTCTCCTTTTATAACGTTTGGACAGTAAAGATTATAATTAGGGAATGTGTAAGTATCTTTTCTTGTAGAAAGATCCGTTCCTTGATTAATTAACTCCTTTTTAAAATATTTGGGCAAATTAATTTTTCTTGTTTTTGAAAAAAGTTAAAGTAATATCATTACCTAAATTAATTGCCTCCTGAAAATCTTCACAAGCGCCTTTCTAATTACCAAGACCCTGGCCTTTTGTAATCACGCGATTATGAAAGGCAATAGAGTATTTAGGATTTATACTAATTGCAAAATTGTAGTCTTTTAAAGCTCCTTCGAACTTTCCAATTTTTTTTCACTAATCCTCTATCTTGATAAGATACAAAATCATCTGGTTTTTTCGCAATCGCATTAGTAAAGTCTTCAATTGCTCCTTTATATTCTCCTAATGAATCCTTTGCTAGTGCACGATTATAAAAAGATTCATTTAGAGGTAGAACATTAATTGAATTATTAAATTCTTTTATGGCTTTTTCGTAATTTACTTTTTCAAATTCTATAACTCCTTTTGAAAAGTAATCGCCTAATTTTTTAACTTTATAATTAATTTTGATGATTCTGAATTATCTAAAATAGCTTCATTTTGAATATTTTCTCCTCTTGTTAAATCAAAAGAGACATTATCTGGAAGATTTGATTTACTGATATTAAAAGTGGAAATATTTTGACCTTGATCAATATTGTTGGGAATTGCATTAATTAATATGCTTGGTAACAAAGCTAAATTAAGAAATAAGATTGAAAAAAGATAAGATTTTAAATTTCCTAGTTCTCTATTGTTTGATTTTGAGAATAGCCATCTTTGGTAAGGAAAGTTAATAGCATAAATATAATTAAATAGGACTTATTAGAACTGATAAACTTATATCAACTTTGAAAGCACTTCTTAAAGCAAGTTCAATAAATGCTGTAATAAAGAATAAAGTGCCAGCTATCTAGAAATAACCTCAATGTTTAATTTTTACAGCACAAAATGCTTCTAAAAAATAAGCAATACTGGATATTCCTGGTAAAGTTCTACCTTCATTTTTTTTTAGATCTAAAAGGATTAAATTGAAAAGTATCAACTTTGTTGCCTTCTTTGTCGATTAATTGATGATAGAAATCTTTTACAAATGAAGACTTAAGCAGATAACCTTGATCAATTAGAGTTTAAATTTTCTCTAATCTCAACTTCATTTTTTTAGATATTGCTATTTTCTTTAATTTTTAATAGGATTTCTTTTATATTTTGAACAGATATTAAATATAAATTAATTCTGATAAAAAAATCTAAGGTGTTAATTAATGAAAGTAAATAATTTAATCCTATGATTAAACACAAAGGTTTAATAGAAAATATTTAATTTAAATTTTTCAAGAATTCCCTATAAAGTATTTGAAGACTATATAGCTGATGCTGTTCTTACACAAGAAAGTTTTGAAAATCAATCGAATGATATTTTTAGTTTGTGTGATCTACGATGCGGAAACAGAATAGTGTTGCAAAGGATTTTATTTAATTTGAAATATATTTAGACCATTCTTTATGCTTATTCTCAAGATCATTTGTTTTGTCAGATAAAAAATATTTCTCCAATAGTTTTATATAACTATTATTGGTAACTTGTTTCGGAAAATCCCTTAATGATTGTTCAATTTCATAATTTTCCATAATTTTCAAAATATCTACTAATTTCTTAAGATGAAATTAAAAAAAGTTCTATTTTTTTAATATTATTTTTAGATTTTAAGAATTTAATTTGAGCTATTAAATATATTTCAGAAAATTTTTAATTATATGAAAAAAAACTGGTATTAATTTTACCTTTTATAAACTTTTAATTTGTTATTTTTTGATGATTTGAATATTGGTAGAATTATAATAAATGTAGATAATAATAATAAATGCGCTAAAAGGATAAAGAAAAACTCTAAATTCATATTATTTTTGAAACTAACTATCTTTTAACAAAAAAAATAAATTAGGGAAAGTTTTTTTTATTTTTTTTTAATTAGAAGATAAACAAATATTTTAGATAGCAATTTATATTTTTTTGGGATTAATAATTTTGGGTATCAGTAAAACACCAAAAACAAAAAGTACTAATGGAGCAATAATTACAAAAAATGATTCTGTCGTCATAAAAACTAAATAATTCATTTAAATCTAGAAAAAAACAAATCATTAATAAATAGGTACTTATTACATGTTTTAAGATTTCTATACCAGTATATTTTTGAATTTCTTCAAATGATATGTAATTTAAATCATCTCAAAAGTTATTAATATGATTAAGTAAAAATTTTTAAGAATTAATTTCATAAATAAAAACTTAAATGCTTAAGAATTATTTAATGGTGTAATTCTCTAAATGAGTTAAAAGTTATATATGGATAAAGAACATTTAGTTGAATTAATTACTACATCTCTTTTTCATGAAGAGAGAGAATCACATTCAAAGAAATCATACATAGCGATGAAAAACTATCTTCAACAACTAAATTTAGATCAGCTTAGGACTATGTCAAAAGAATTTATTTTATAACTTCCAAAGTTTTTTAAGATTAATAAATAATAAATAATAAATAAATTTTACATTATTTCTGGCAATAATATCTAAAGTTACTTTAATTAATTTTGTATTTTGCATTATCAATCAGTGAAATGGGCTTAAATAAGCTTGAAATCTTTGTAATTATGATAACTATAGGAATCTTCCCAATATTATTTTTTATCGCGTCTAAAAATCTTGACGCTAAATCGGTTTTTCAATGGATGATGGAAAAACCGAATGATTGGATAGGTAAAAATTAAATAAGATATTTATTAATATAGTTACAATTTATTGTTAAAATTTTTTAAACTTTCTAGTCTGGCCAATTCTTCAACAGGAAAATCAAAAACCTGACAGTCAGCCTCTATATTAGAAATAATTTTCTTGTTAATTTCATTAAAATTGAGATATTGAATTAATTTATTTTTTGAAAATTCTTTATTTGTTTCACCAACAGCGAACTCTATTGCCCCCTCATCAGAGATCCCAAAATTTGATGTGTTACAAAACGTGCGTGAAAATTTTTTAGCAACTTTATTAGTTAAGTTATCTATATTCTTTTGTGGGATCTCTTTTGAGAAAGCAGAGTTAAAAGGAAATAAAAGGAGAAAAGAGATGAAAAATCCAATAATTAATTTTATCATTGATACTTCCAAAAAGGTTTAATTTCTAAAATATTATAAGTTAATCAGAAAGCAAATAACTTTTTATAGCAAAATTTAAATTAAAAAAAAATTATTTCTAAATGAAATAATGCATTTTTAATTCTTTTTAATCTAAAAACAATTCTTTAAAAAAAGTTTTTTTTAAATTCTTTTAATTTAATTTTAAAATTTATTCAAAACTTGAAATAAATTTAGCAAAAAGTAAGTATTGATCTATCTCTTACTAACAAATTAAAAAAAAAATATAACTAAGATTCATATTATTTCATCATAAAGTTAGATTCACTATTGCTACAAAAGATAGAGATATCAGCTTTCAATAAGTAATTGATTATTTAGTTGAGTTATAGTGCCTGAGAAATAGGTTATTTTAAAAAAAAGGTTCATGAAAAATAACCAAATAAATTTCTTTAAATCAGGTGACTTTAATTCAGTTTTAAAGCCGCTAGAAGAAGATTTAAAGACATTTAGGGAAAAACGAATTGTAAAAATAGAAAATTTTGAGGTAAAAGAAACTGCCAAGGAATTAAATATTGGAATTTTTGGTTGGTATGCTATCTGTCCATCGAGTGAATTAAAGAAAAATAAGATATTTTATTTTTCAATGTACGATGAACCTCTTCTTCTGTTTAGAGATGAAGAAAACTTTGTAAGATGTGTTAAAAATGTATGTCCACATAGAGGGGCATCTTTCTATGATGGTGATCTATTTAATGGCGAACTTACTTGTCCTTATCATGGAGCAAAATTCACTTCTGAAGGCAGCTGCAAGAATGTAGATAGATTAACTTGTAGCCATATTGTAGATAGTAACTACAAGAACTATGCAAAAAAGATTCATTTATATCAATATAAAACACTTGAAAAAGATGATTATATTTTTATTAATTACACTGAAACCCCTTTAACAAATATAAATGAATATGAAAAAGGATTTGAAATAAATAATCATGAATTATCAAAACATGGATTTAAAATTGACGAATATGTTTCAGAACAAGTCCTCGTAGACTTTAAATGTGATTGGGCAAGGATTATTGAAAATCACTTAGATATTCTTCATATATTTTGGGTTCATGGTGATACCATCCCTGATAAAGATGTTAATAAAAATGTACTAACTAGTTTTAATCAAAAAATAAATATTAATAAAGAATTCATTGAGAGTATTTATTCATATAAAAACGATCCAAATAAGGAATTTATTAGGATAAAATTCATCCCACCTGGAAGAATACTTATATATAAAGGAGATCCAAGTATATCAAGATATGTTCAAGTATTAGATCATATTCCACTTGGTAATAACAAAGCCAGAGTGATCGTAAGACACTATAGAAAATTTCTGAAAAACAAGATTTTTAGAGATCTTGTTCTATTTGAAGAAATCCAAAGAAAAACTTTCTACAAAATATTTAATGAAGATTATATGATTTTGAAAACCCAAACTTATAATTTAAAATTAGAGCTATTAAAAAATGATGAAATAAAACTTCTTGGAGAAGATAAAATTATAAAATATTATTGGAATTGGTATAAGCGATCAGAAGAGAAAGATAATCCATGGAGATATAGTAAGAAAATTGAAAATAATATGGATGTTTATGATAATTTAATCTTCAAATATCCTCCAGAAATCAATAAACTAGATATTTTGAATAACCTAAAAATAATTAGAAAAACTTTAATTAGATATGCTTCTCCATTAATATTTTTCTTCCTTTTAATTTAAATAATGAAAAATGTTAATAGGCCAGCATGGCTAAATTGGTTATATCTAATAATATTCCTTGTTACTTCCATTCAATTATTTACATTTTGGAGTAATAAACTTTTGTGAGAAATAATTGTTGGTTAGATGCTAAAAACACAACTGCATATAAAAACGACTTTGAAGTCATCAAAAACCTTAGCCTAAAACTATTTGAGAATGAAAGGATAATTATTTTAGGACCAAATGGTTCAGGTAAATCATCAATAGTTGATCTTATAAATAGAAATATTTATCCACTTATTAAGAAAAATTCCTACTTTAAGTTATTCAACGAAGAACTCATTGATATCTGGAAAGTTAGAAAATATATCAGTACTGTTAATAATGAAATTAAGTGCAGAATAAGTAAATATATAAAGGTAAAAGATATATTGTTATCTGGCTTATACGGAAGGTTTTGTAAAATAAATAATCCAAAAGAAGAAGAATTAAATAAAGTAAATGAATTGATAGATAAAATGTCTTTGAATGATATTGCAGATAAAAATTTTGGTTATTTATCTGATGGAGAAAAGCAAATATCCATAATAGCTAGAGCGATTATAAATAATCCAAAAGTTCTCATTCTTGATGAACCCTCAGTGAATATAGACTTAAAATCAAGAATTTTTCTTATAAAAAAAATTAAAAATTTATCTCAATTAGGCATAAGCATTTTATGTATTACTCATGATATTTCATTAATCACAAAAGATTACAACAGAGTGATTTTTTTAAAGAATAGAGAAATAATCAGAGATGGCAAACCTAGTAAATTGATGAATAGCAACAATATAAATCAATTATTTGATATTAATATTGAATTGATAGAAAACAGTAATAGTTGGGATGTTTATAGAGGATAACTAGAATAGAATAACAAAGAAAATTATAAATAAAATTAAAAGTAGGTAATAAAAGTTCCTGTTACTAGAATTTATAAGGCCTTTCGTTTTTATAAATGATGAACCACATTTTACACAAACAATTTTGCCACCTAATGATCTATCTGAAATTAAATTACTACTTCCGCATCTACCGCATATCCTTTTCTTTGCATTTTGCATTTATGCCTTAATTAAATAACTTTTAATATTTCAATTATAAGCTTTTTAAAATAATGTAAAGAATCTCATCAATTAGGCCTCTCTTAATGAGAATCTATTGCAATAAGTAATTTTTTAATACATAATAACTAATAATTCTCATTAAAAGTAAAAAATGAATTTCCATAGCTATGGAGAATCGAGTACTCAGTCTGTAAGGATAATAACTGGTCAATCAGTACTTATTGATCCGTCTTCTAGGCCTAAAGGAACTTGTCTTGAGGTTGAAAGTGGTATTGCAAGAGTTTATTGCCCTTGTGAAGAAACAGAGGGCATGACTTTGGCATTTCTACAATCTGGTGATCAGCTAAGAACGGATCGTTTATGTAGTGAGGGAGTTTGTGTTGAAGCTTTAACTGATCTTTCTTTTCATAGCAACGCTGAAATATCAGATAATTCAGGCTTTGATGCTGTTAATGAATGGACACTTCAGTTATTAAGGATTAGACACTTAGGGAATGCAGAACAAAGGCTTCAAGCTTTATTTGCTATCCTAGTAAATCGACTCGGGAGAAGATGTGGTCAATGGTGTGAATTACCCTTCAGACTCACTCATGAAAGAATTGGTGAATTAATTGGCTCTACAAGAGTTACATCAACAAGACTAATATCAAGACTGAGATCAGCCGAATTATTAATAGCCCCTTTGGGTACTCAAACAGTAAGCGTTGCTCCTTCATTTATTGAATCCTCTCCATTAGAAAGTTGAAAGGTGTCTAGAAATTCATTAAGAACAGATTCAATGATTTATATTTTTCATAAGAAAATTGACATAATTTGTTTAAGAATTACGGCCATACAAAAATGTTATAATCAAGTAAATAATTTAAATTTAAAATTTAGACTATACAAAGAATACGAAGGATTAAAGATTAAATTTTTTAAAATAAAACTTCTTATTAAATTAATTATTAATAACTCTTCCCCTGATAAATTGACCATCTCAAATCTTCTATATGAAAAGTGTAGTAGATGTGAAAATGAGATATTTAAAAATAAATTTTTATTTTCTGCTTAAATACTCATCAACAAGTAAAATTGCTGAAGGGTTTTCTTCCGAAAACCTAACCTTCCCTAAGATATGAGCAAATTCATCTTCTGATTTAATTTGTGATTCAACTATAGGATCTAAAAACACGTTTGTCCTGATATCACTTGTTCGTTCAGATATAGCATATAGTTGTTGCAAGGATATTGTTAATTCAGATTCCATTTTGAATGAGTAAGCAATCAAATCCTGAATTGATTCCCATCTCTGATTTGGTTTGGCTAATTCATGCAAATCAACATTTTGGCCTCTTGCTATTAAATAGTCAGTAAATTTATATGCGTGTTCTAATTCATCTTTGGATTCTTTAAGAAAAAAAGAACTAAATCCATTAAGGTCTCGCTCCTGAAACCATAAAGACATAGAAAAATATTGTACATTTGCATTTCTTTCCATAGTCAAATGTTGAAGTATATTATCCAGCAAATCATCTTCAATTTCCTGCGATACCGCCCTTCCTGAAGGACCAAAATGTATTTCTGATTTTTGGTTTAACGCACTTTCAGACATAATAAATTCATATTCCTAACTAAATAATACAATATATTGTATAAATTGTGATAACTAATATATTAATAATTTACAATTAATATAGGATTTATGGTTTCTTATTGGTTTGGGACATTTTGAATTTAAGCATAAAAAATTTATTTATAAAGACTACTTTTATAAGAAAAAAAAATGCAAAAAATCAAAATGCCCTAAATGGAAGGGCGGAAAATGCAAATGTCATTAATTAAATTTTATTTTTTATCCCACCAGGAAAAAGAAAGTATTCCATATCCTTTATTAAGTTTAGATTGCACTTTTCACCAATCTCAATATTGTTAGTAAGATTAGTTCTTACTCTTATATATAGGTCTTCAACTAAAACCTTATAAATAAAATATTCCCCAAGATACTCTTTAGCAATAACAGTTCCTTTACCTTTTGGTGATCTTTCAATTGAAATTGATTTAGGAGAAATCGATAAATATTTTATATCTAAATTTTCTTGTAAATTTGAATTATTTATAGGTCCGAAAACTGTATTAATAATACCTCCAGAGAAGTTTATTTTTAATACATTGTTACCAAGAATAAAACTACTAACGAATAGAGTTTTAGGATTATTAATTAGTTCTGAAGGTTCAGCTATTTGATGTATGTGACCATCATTCATAACAGCAACCTTGTTACAAATAGCCATGGCTTCTTCTGGGTCATGTGTAACCATGAGGCCACTCGCATTAAAGTTTCTTAATATCGTTGGAAGTTCACTCCTTAGTCTTAATTTAACATTTAAATCTAAACTACAGAAAGGCTCATCTAGTAATAAAAAAGAAGTCCCTGGAGCAAGAGCACGGGCAATCGCTAATCTTTGTTTCTGACCTCCTGACAATTCGTGAGGGTAGCGATTCTTCAGACTATTTATTCCTAATACATTTAATAAATAATCTATTCGGGATAAGTTATCTTTATTTTTTAAACCAAACTTTGCATTATCAAACACACTTAAATGAGGGAAAAGAGCATAATCTTGAAAAACCATCCCTATATTCCTTTTTTCTGGAACAACAATATTATTAAATGACGAGATTTCATTATTATTAAGAATTATTTTGCCATCCCTGGGAACCTCAAATCCTGCGATCAATCTTAATAAAGTAGTTTTCCCACAACCCGAGGGTCCTAACAAACCTAGCAATTCTCCATCTCTAATCTTTAAGTTTATTGAATCTAATATCAAATTTTTAGCATTATTATAGTAATGAGATAAATTCTCTATTACTAATGCATTGTTTTGGGTCAAATCCTTTAAAATATATTTAGAATTAAATTAGCAAAAAACGAATATCAAAATTACTGAAAGTATATTTTTATACAAAGTTAGTTTCAAGATATGAAAAAAATTGATCGATCAAAAATAATTATTTCTGAATTACAAAAGCTTTATCCTGAAACTCCAATCCCCTTAAATCATGACGGTCCTTTTACACTTTTGATAGCAGTAGTATTAAGTGCTCAATCGACAGACAAAAAAGTAAATGAATTGACAGAAGAATTATTTAAAGTTGCTAATACTCCCCAAAAAATGGTTAACTTGGGAATTGATAGAATTTATAAATATATTAAACAACTTGGATTATCAAGACAGAAATCAAAAAACACCTACAACTTGTCTAGAATTCTTATAGAAAAATACAATGGTCTAGTTCCACATACTTTTGAAGAATTAGAGTCTCTGCCAGGGGTTGGCCATAAAACAGCATCCGTGATAATGTCTCAAGTTTTTGATGTCCCCTCTTTTCCCGTAGATACTCATATTCATCGTTTATCTCAAAGATGGGGATTAACTAATGGTAAGAGTGTAATACAGACAGAAACAGACTTAAAAAGAATATTTCCAATTTCTCTATGGAATAAATTACATTTACAAATCATTTTTTATGGAAGAGAATATTGCACAGCTCGCGGATGTGACGGGACAAAATGTTTTATTTGTAAAAAAGTATATCCAAATAGAAAGAAAAAAGTAGTTACACAAAAAGCTTAAATTTAATTATATTAAAATTGTTTGAAATATTAATTTAGAAATGAAAATTGCAATAACAGGAGCCTCTGGAAAAACTGGCTTTCGTATAGTTGAAGAAGCGATAAAAAATGGTTATAAAGTTAAGCAAATTATTAGAAATAATTCAATAGTTCCAGAAAATTTAAGAGATATCGAAACCGTGAGATTATCACTCGATGACAAATTTGCTTTAGATAATGCTTTTAAAGATGTTGATGCACTTATTATTGCTACAGGTGCGAGAGCTTCAATTGATTTAACTGGACCTGCTAGAGTTGATGCCTTAGGAGTGCATAGACAGTTACAAAGTTGTAGAAGAGTTGGTCTTAAAAGAGTTATCTTAGTTAGTTCTTTATGTACAGGAAAATTAATTCATCCTTTAAATCTTTTTGGTTTAATCCTTTTATGGAAAAAGTTAGGTGAAAATTTATTAAAAACAAATTCATTTGAATGGACAGTCATAAGGCCTGGAGGTTTAAAAGAAACAGAAGATGATATTAATGAGAATGTATATTATTCTAAAATCGACACACAAGAGAAGGGTTCAATCCCAAGAAGATTAGTTGCAAAATGCTGTATTGAATCAATTAAAGAGAGTACATCAATCAATAAAACTATTGAAATTACTAGTTCGATAGAAAATAAGAAAATAACATTTAAGGAAGCTATGAAAATTATCTAATTCATGTAAAATAAAAGATAAAATGAAATTTAATTCTAAGATTGATGCTTTAACTCTAATGCTGACAGATCTACGCACTAGAAATGAACCTATTAGGCATAAGGCAGCATTTAAAGGTTGTCAACCTGAATTTCAAATTCTTGTAAGTAGGTTAATAAGACAATTAGAAAATGAATTAGAAGAAGAAAAAAGGATATCTAGAGATTATTAATTATTTAAAATAAAAATTTTTTTGCTCATAAATTGAGTTTATAAATTAATTCATCATAAAATACATTAATTTGCAAAAGATCTATTGAGTACAAAAACATTAAAAGAATTCTTTTCTAGAAGAAACCTACCCAATCTGATAACAATTTTTAGGATTTTATTAATATTTCCAATAATTGTTTTTTTAGAAATAGATTTTAAAAGTTTTGTTTGGTTTTTTATTATTGTTGGCGGAATTTCTGATTTTGCAGATGGTTTTATTGCAAAAAAATATAACTTAAAAACTTCCCTAGGAGCAACTATAGATCCATTAGCAGATAAATTATTTATCTTAATTCTATTTACTTGGCTCTGCATTAATCAAATTATTCCTTTTTGGTCATTTTCAATAATAATTTTAAGAGAATTTTTTATTACATCAATTAGAAATTCAAAAAGGGATGGTATGCCTGCTATTAGTATTGCAAAATATAAAAGCTTCTTTCAATTCCTTGCTCTATTACTACTCTTTTATCCATATAAAAATATCCTAATTTATAATATCGGCATAATACTTTATTGGCTGAGCTTTTTATTGTGTATTTATTCTTCTCTTATTTATCTAAGATTTAAATAATTGATAGTCAGAAGAGATATCAATATTATCATTTATTCTAAATTTAAAATCATTTTCAAAACTATTTTTCAATCCATCTATTAAGTTAAATTTTGGCTCCCAACCTAAATCATTTTTAATCTTAGTAATTGAAGTTTGATAATGACTTAATCTTATTGGAAATCCTTTTCTAGATTTTGGATCTAAATTTTTATAGTCAAATTCCTTTAGTTTTATTTGGTTTTTATCAATATTACATACTTCAGCACATTTAAATATTAGTCCCTTAATAGTTACACTCTTATCACCGGAACAATTGTATATATTATTCTTGGTTTTCTCGTGATTTACGCATTTGATCATCACATCGGTAAGATCAGAGACATGACCTAATTGAGTAATCAAATTACCATCACTTGGTATTGGAATAATTTTTAGATTAACAATTCTTTCAAAAAACCAATTTTCGATCTTATTATAATTATTTGGTCCATAAATGTATGTTGGTCTAAAACTAGTAAATGGAATTTTATTCTGTATTAGCCAGTTTTCAGTCTCAAATTTACCTTTATGTCTACTATTTTCATCAACCGGATCACTTTCTGTTAATGGCAGTTCAGTAAGATCTTTATATACCCCAGCTGAGCTTACATAAATATATCTTTTAAAATCATTTTTAATATTCTCTAATAAAGTTTTTGTTTGATCTAATTCTCTTCCAGAAATGTCAAAAATATAATCATATTTATTATTTCTAATATTAAGTATATTCTCTTTTAAATTTCTATCACCTTTTATAAGAGAAGTTCCTTTTAAATTTGGTCTATTTCCTCTAGTAAATATATCTATCTCGTGATTTTGTTTTAATAATTTTTCTACTAATGATTTACCTACAAATCTAGTACCGCCCATTACAAGAATTTTCATAATATTAAATTTTTAAGTAATAATATTAACCTACTTTAAGAATTATTTAAAAATAGGAATACTTAAAGAAATTTTAGAAACAAATTTATTATGCGACTTATTCCAGCTATTGATCTTATTGAAGGGAAATGTGTAAGACTTGTAAAAGGTGATTTTAATAAATCTAAGGAATTTATCAATGAACCAAAAGTTCAAGCAAAATTATGGGAGAAAGATGGTGCTAAATATTTACATATAGTAGATTTAGATGCGGCTCGTACTGGTTATGCTTCTAATGATGAATCAATAATATCCATTGCAAAGAATATTAAAATCCCAATACAAATTGGAGGTGGCATAAGATCTCTTGAAAGAATTGAACAATTATTTTCTTATGGTATTGACAAAGTAATTATGGGAACCTCTGCCATAGAAGATAAAAAATTAGTAAGAGATTTAACTTTTAAATTTCCAGATAAAATCATAATCGGAATAGATGCTAATCAAGGTAAAGTTAGTACTAGAGGTTGGTTAAAGCAATCAGATATTAAAGCAACTGAATTAATTAAAGAATTTTCAGATTTAAAAATTTCAAATTTTATTATTACTGATATTAGTACAGATGGTACTCTTAATGGGCCAAATGAGTCTTTTATTGAAGAAATTCTAAATTATACAAATATTCCTGTAATTGCATCTGGAGGTATTGGTTCGTTATCAGACCTACTTTCTTTGACAAAATATGAGAATAGAGGTCTTGATGGTGTAATAGTAGGAAAAGCTCTTTATGAAAATAAATTTACAATTAAAGAAGCTCAAGATATTCTCTTGTCAAAGAGATTAGGAGATTTTCCAAATAATAATGACATATATGCATAATTATTTAGAAATTTAATATAAAGACTGGAATTTAATAAATAAATTAGTTAATTTAAAATAAATATTGTATTTAAAGTGGCAATAACTAAAGAAAAATCTATACTAATAGTTGCCCCTAGTTTATTAGCTGAGTCATTATCTTTGAAATTAACTTCATTAGATAATGATTTAAAAGTTTCATTAGACCCCTCAAATGATAAATTTGTACCTGATTTAATAATTTGGAATATTTTAAATTATCAATCAGAGGATTTAATAAGATTAGAGTTAATAAAATTAAAAGAAAAATTTATAAATACAAGCATACTAATAATTTTTTCTGGAAAATTTATTGAGGAAGGAAATTATCTACCTTACTTTAATAGTGAAGGTTTACTTTTGAATCCAAACGCAGACAAAGTTCTCAAATCTATAAATACAATTCTTGATGGCGGAAGGGTTTTTGATATTGACAATAAAAAAATAATTAATAAAAAACTAAAAAAGCTTTCTTTCAATCAGAAGATACTTTCTTCAGGTCTGAAACAAATAGATCATGAAATAAATAATATTATTAAATATCTCAATAAAGATTTAACTCCTAATATTTATAAATTTTTTCTAAAAGGAAGATTAAGAGAACTTATTACGGCTAAATCACTATTAATATTTTTATGGGGAAACTCATTAGATATTATTACAGACGAAACTATTGGAGATAATTATGTCTGCAAAGAACAAATAGATCAAAATACTGTTTTTATCAAAGAAAAGAATAATCTGGAAATATGGGATTTAATTTTCAATAGACTTATAAAAAAATATACTAATAATTCTTTTGAACTTTGCTCGAATAAATCTACACTAATTATCCTAGGATTAAAGAAAGAATTTATTTCTAGAGCTATTCTTAATACCTTAAATGAACTAAATAATCTCGTTAAAAATATAAAAGAAAACTATTCTGAGGAAGAATATAAGAAAAATTCAGATGATTTAATATATCAACTCAAGAAAAATACCATAGTAAATATTATTGATAGTTATACAAGAGTAAAAAAGAACGGAACTTTAATTTCCATAAATGATTTTATATTTAGTCAATTTGAAAATATTACTAATTTTGATGATTTTGAATCGCATGATATTTATACTATTATTGACCCAATAATAAAGAATGAACCTCTCTATCATAATGGGAGAATTTTGCCACTTTATGAAACTGAATCATTTAAGATTTTTGAATCAATTATTTCAAATTGGGTTTTAAGAACTTCAAATATAATGGCAGCAGAAATTTTTAATTATTGCTCCGGGTGGCCTGAATTAAGAAATTTATTTATAAACCCAAAATTACAGTCTACTAGAAGTTTTGAAAGATTCAGAAACAATATTAATAACTATGATAGATGGCATAGTAATTTTTATATGCCTGTATATTTATATGAAAGCAAAAGAGAATATATAGATATTGTTGATAATAATTTTATTAGATACTTTAAAAATGAGAATAGAGAAAAAGATATAGAGAAATTAACATGGTTTCAGAAGCAGATTACTTTATTTATAGAAATTAGAGATGCAATTTCTCCCCAATTAGAAATTGCTATTAGGTATATTGGTAATATTTTCGTAACTATACTCACAAAAGTTGTTGGTAAAGCTATTGGTTTAATAGGTAAAGGCATCTTACAAGGGTTAGGTAGGTCAAAATCTATTTAAATTTTTGGTATCCTAATCAAATGAAAATTATTAAATCTCTTTTATTAATATCTATTTTATTTTTTTTAAATAGTTCTGTAAATGCTTCAAAAACAACTGATAGTTATGATGGAAATATTTTTCCAATTTATGCTGGAAATGGATCAATAGTACCGCCTCAAACCTCTTTAAAAGAGTCAATTGAAAATGAAAGGATATCTATATTATTTTTTTATTTGGACGATAGTGCAGATAGTAAAGCAGTAGTTCCAATAATTTCAGGCCTTGATCTTATTTGGAGAAATAACATCGATATAATCGCATTAACAACCGATGAATTACAAGGAAAGGAATTTAAAAATACGAAAGAAGAAGGTTATTACTGGAATGGTTACATACCTCAAACAGTATTAATAGATGGTGAAGGTAATATAAAATACGATAAAAATGGTCTTATTGATATAGATGAAATTAATAAAATTATTGGCGAAATCAAAGGGATAGATTTAGAAGATAATTCATTTTCTGTTGAAAGTTTTAATGAATATAATAGTATTATTTCTAAAAAAGATAAGTCAAATATAGATTGAAATCTAAACAATGTTTTTTATAATTTATTTAATTATTATTTCCACAATCATTTTATTAATTATTGATTTAATAACTATATATTTTCCTAAATCAAAATTAGAAATAATTCCACAAAAATATAAGTTTAATTCTAAAGAAGTTTTGTTTGAATTTAAAATAATTAATCTAAGTAATAATAAAGAGACAATGGTTCCAGACTTAGATATTGAACTAAACGGTTTAGATGATGGAAATTTAATTAATCTTCCTTATAAAAAAGAATTAGTTATTGATGATGGTAAAATGAAACAAAATCTAAAAAACTATTGGAAAACGATAATTATTAAATCTAACTCATTTGTAAAAGTTTATTTAAAAGCTAATGCTATAGATGAATTAATTGAAAATAAAAGTATTTGGTTAAAGATAAATTGGTCAAATTATGGACATTTTGGTTTTATTAGAAAGCAAAATTGCTTTCTTTTAAGGAAAAATAACACAATTTATAAGGCTAAAAATTTAATCAATATACCTGGAAATAATAAAAATTACACGACCATAGCTGTAAAAACAGAAATACTAGGCATTTTTGATGAACCAGTAAAAACGATTTCAGATTATTGCAAGGATATAGTAAAAAAAGGAGATTTTTTAATTATTGGAGAAACACCTCTAGCAATAATGCAGGGAAGATATATTAATCCTATTAATATTAAATACTCTCTTTATTCAAAGTTATTATGTTATTTTTTTCATCCGACAAGTAGTTTAGCAACCGCTTGTGGAATGCAAATTCTTATAAACAAGATAGGAATAACAAGAATAATTTATGCTTTAACTATTGGAATTTTTTTTAAATTTATTGGAATTAAGGGAATCTTTTATAGGCTTACTGGTAAGGAATCTGCATTAATTGATGATATAAGCGGAACTACATTCCCATATGATAAATCTATAGTGATGGGTCCTATTAATACAAAACGTTTTTGTGATGATGTTTCAAAAATACTTGGAGTAGATGTAGCTATTGCTGATGTCAATGATTTAGGTAAAGTAAAAATACTAGAGACATCTAATAAATTAAACCTAAAAATCTTAGAAAAAAATTTAACAAATAATCCAGCGGGTAATGATGATCAAAAAACGCCTATAGTAATAATTAGGAAAAATAAGATTTAAGTAAAATTAAATATGAATTTAGAAACTGAAAAAAAAGATCAAATACTTTATGAGGAAATTCATTTAAGACATCTTAATCTACTTGTTGATTTAAAAAATAATCATTTTAATAATTGGTTTTTCAAGATGGCATTGATTAATACCTTTGATGATTTAAAGATTTTTATAAGTACGTTAGAAAAAAATAAATATAAATGCATTATTGCTATAGAAAGAAAAAAAATTATTGGGTATGTTTATACTTATCCAATAAATAATAAAAAAACATGTTTAAAAATTACCTCACCCACAATATTTCAAGAAAGTAAATATACCTCTAAAAGAGAATTAATTTTAAATTTAATTAGATATTCTATTTCCAACAATAATTCAAACACAACAAATTGGTTTATTAGTTCAGAAGTAAATGATAATGATCTAATTTCTTGTTCAAGAGAGTTGGGTTTTCAACCTCTTCAAGAGATAATTCTATGGGAAAAGCAAAGTTCTAAAAAATACCTTGATTTCAATAATATTTATTCTTATGAGCAAGTAAATAAGTCAAATATAAAATCTTTTCTTAGTTTTGTACGTTCAAATGAAAGCATAATTATTAGAAATTCACTTGATCTAGATTATTCAGATATTTACAAAAGATCAGATAAAAAATGTGGAATGATTAAAAATAAAGAAGGAATTCTCTTAGGAATTTTAAAAGATATCAGTTATGAGAATCAAAATGTATATTCAATAATTAAAGGAGAATTATGGGATAGTGATATAAATAATTTGTTAAGTAATATTATTCAAAATCTAAATGCAAATAGAAAAAATATAATTTTAAAAACTTATTCTCATGATAAAAAATTAAATTCTTTTATTTCTGATTTGAATTTTATAGAAATTAGGCAAGAAGTAATCTTAGTGAGGAATACTTTTATAAAAAGAGTTGTAAAAGAAAAAAACCTCATTAATAAACCTTGGGAAAACATCATTGGGAAAATAAATCCTGAAGGTAATGCTTATCCATCACCAATGCCTATAAAATTCTAATGAAATTTATTAAACCAATTCCAAAATCAGTTTTAAGTCTTGATATAGGAAGAAAAAGGATTGGTTTGGCTTATTGTGATGCACTTTTTATTACGGTATCAATATTGCCAGCAGTTAGAAGAAGCATCGATTTAAAAGAAATTGAGACTTATAAAAAATATATTCATAATCTCAATATCAATGGAATAATAATTGGCTTACCTTTAGATGAGAATGGGAATATGACAAATCAAGCTAAAGATTGTATTGAATATGGAAAAATCATAATTAGCACTCTTAAATTACCTTTTAATTATGTAAACGAGCATAGTTCAACTTGGGAATCAATAAATATTCATGGTATAAAAAAAGATAAATCAGGATTAATTGATAGTTATTCTGCGAAAGTGATTTTGGAACAATGGATAAAAGAAGGTCCTGAGTTGAAAGAATTTGTTTTTAATAATCAAATTAAATATTAAAATAATAAATTAAGAGATTAAATAAAATGGAAGACGCAAAAAATCGTGAAAACTATGAAGCACCTACTCTGTTATTAAAAGACTCAAGTAATGATGAATTATTTTGCTTTTTGGAACAAATTGTTAAAGTTGAAGGAACTGAATACGCCTTATTAACTCCAGTTGATACTCCAGTGACACTTTTCAAGATAAATGAAAAAGATGAACCCATTTTAATTGAAAAGATTGAGAAGAATGAAGAAATACTTCAAAATGCAGATGCAGTTCTTCAAGAGCATGATTTAATCTTAGTTAGATCAGCAGTTACTTTAACTGTATCAGGGGAGTTAGAAGAACCTGTTTATGATGATCTAGAAGAGGATGAGGCTAATAAGGATGAAAGTGAAACATACGAACTATTAGTAAACTTCAATGTCCATAATGATGAATATGGCTTATATGTTCCTCTTGATCCTTTTTTCATAGTTGCAAAAATAGTAGAAAATGGCGCAATATTAGTAGAAGATGAAGAGTTTGATAGAGTACAACCACTCATAGAATCTGAATTAGAAAAAAACTCCTACTAAAATTATGAATAGTTCTTTGACAAATATATATTGGGACACAAAATTACCTATTTATAAATTATCGCACTCTAAATTATCTGAACGAGGAATCACCTCTCTTTTGATTGATGTCGATGGTACCCTATTGAGCAGAAATTCAAATAATATTCCTTTAAAGGTTAAAAATTGGATTACTAGGTCAAAAGAAATTTTTGATCTATATTTAATCAGCAACAATCCATCTGAAAAAAGGATTTCCAAAATTGGAAAGGAATTAGGAATAAGATTTAAATGTAAAGCACTAAAACCCCGAATTAAAAATACATTAGAAGTAATAAATAACTTAAATAAAAATAAAGATAATATTGCTATTATTGGAGATAGAATTTTTACTGATATTATTGTTGGAAATAGATGTAAAATAAAGACAATTCTTATTCAGCGTCTTAATAAAAAAGGTCTTCCCTTAAAATTTAATGCAACATTATTAATCGAAAAGTTTATTTCTCTAATTTTATTTTAATGGAAGTTTGGGTAGTAAAAATAGGAACAAGTATCTTACGAGGCTCAGAAAAAAACTCTACCAAAAACGTAATTAAAAGTTTTTGTGAATCTATAAGTAACTTTATATCAAAAGAAAATAAAGTAGTCATAGTTACAAGTGGAGCTGTTGGATTAGGTTGCAAAAAATTATTATTAAAAAATAGACCTAATGAACTTAGTCATTTGCAAGCAATAGCCGCAATTGGGCAAGTTAATTTAATGACTTTATATGAAAAAGAAATGAATAAATTTAAACAAAATATTGCACAAATACTTATTACAAAAGCTGATTTTAATACACGCAAATCATTTGAAAATGCATCTAAAACATTGAGGAAATTAATAGATTTAAATGTTATTCCAATAGTTAATGAAAACGATACTATCGCAAATGAAGAATTAAAATATGGCGATAATGATACATTATCAGCATTAGTAGCTTTGGCCATTAATGCTAAGAAATTAATTCTACTCACAGATATTAATAATCTCTATTCCAAAGATCCAAAAGAAAATATTGATGCAACTCCCATTAGAGAAGTTCATGATGATATTCAACTTAATGAAATAAAATCTTCCAATATTAATTCCAATAATATTGGAGCATTAAAAAGAGGATGGGGTACTGGAGGAATAACTACTAAACTTATTGCTGCAGAAATAGCTACGAAAGGAGGAGTAACAGTTCAACTCGCTGATGGTAGAGATAATCAAAACCTAAAAAAAATATTCAATAATGAGAAAATTGGTACTATTTTTTATCCATGCGATAAACCTATTGGGAATAAAAAAAGTTGGTTATCTCATGCTATTCAATCAGTTGGAGATATAATAGTTGATGATGGAGCTTGTTTTGCCATCCAAAATAAAGGTGCCTCTTTATTACTTGTAGGTATTATTAATACTATTGGTAATTTTTCAACTAATCAACCTGTAAGAATTTTGAATAAAGATGAAAAACAAGTTGCTAAAGGAATCACTTCTATGAGCAGTGATTCTATAAACTCTATTTTGCGTAATAAAATTAAAAAATCATCTTCACAAATAGTTGTACATAGAGACGTTCTCGTCCTTTCCTAGATTTCAATTAATGAAATGTTACTAAGTAAAATTATTGATTTAATTAAAAAAGGAAATTCAGGTTTCATCTCTTCTGAAAATATTGAAGAGATAAATATAAAAAGTGCAGCTTCACTAGAAAATGCATCCAAAAATGAGATCACTTTCTTAGAAGAGAATAATAAATTAAGAGATTTTATTTCTACAACAGATGTATCCGCTATTATTGTTGGAAAAAATGAACTATTAATTGAAGAAATAAAAAAAAGAAAAACTTCAATTATTATTGTAGAAAATCCAAGAATTGCATTTGCAGAAATTTTACATATATTTGAAACAAAATTTAAGCAGATAAAAGGCATTGATGATTCCGCAAATATAGCAAGCAGTAGTGTTATTGGAGAAGATTGTTATGTAGGACCAAATGTAATTATTGGGGGAAATACCATTATTGGATCAAATAATTACATTTTCCCAGGTGTAGTTATTTCTGAGAATGTAGAAATAGGGGATAATAATATATTTTTTCCAAACTGTGTAATTTATCAAAATACAATAATTAAAAATAATTGTATTGTTAACTCTAATACTGTAATTGGCTCAGAGGGATTTGGCTTTATTCCACAAAATGGGAAGTGGAAAAAAATGCCTCAAACAGGTGGAGTAATACTAAATAATGAGGTAGAAATTGGTACAAATTGTTGTGTTGATAGACCTGCTGTTGGATTTACAGAAATTGGAGAAGGAACAAAAATTGATAATTTAGTCCAAATAGGTCATGGAGTAAATATTGGTAAAAACTGTGCATTTGCTGCTCAGGTTGGCATCGCTGGAGGAGCTATAATTGGAGATGGAGTAATACTAGCTGGACAGGTCGGTGTTAATAATAGAGTTAAAGTTGGAAATAATGTAATCGCAAGCTCAAAATGTGGAATTCATTGTGATATTAATGATGGTGAGGTGGTAAGTGGATTTCCAGCGATGCAAAATAAGTCATGGCTAAAAAGCTCAAGTGTTTTTAAGAAATTACCTGAATTAGCTAAAAAGCTTAGACAATTAGATAAGAAATAATTTATTCTTTAAAAAAATCAAACAAAAATGCTAACTCATAAAATCGTGTTACTTTCAGGCGATGGAATAGGACCTGAGATATCTGAAGTATCAAAAAAAATATTATTAAAATTATCGGATAAATTTAATTTCAATATAGAAATTGAAGAGGAGTTATTTGGAGGCATTGCCTTTGAAAAGTTTGAAGATCCAGCGCCAAAAAGTACTTTAGATAAATGCAAATCTTGTGATGCTGTTTTACTAGCTTGTGTTGGAGATAGCAAATATGATCAATTACCAAGAGAATTAAGGCCAGAATCTGGTTTATTAAAATTGAGATCTGATTTAAATCTTTTTGCAAATATAAGACCTGTAAAAATTAGAAATTCACTTATTGAATCTAGTAGTTTAAAAAAGGAAGTTATTCAAAATGTTGATTTGGTAGTTGTTAGAGAGCTTACAAGTGGTATTTATTTTGGAGAACCAAGAGGAATAATTAAAAATAAAAATAAAGAAAGGGCTTTTAATACTATGGTTTATAACACAGATGAAATTGAAAGGATAACAGAGATAGCCATTCAAATAGCAAAAAAAAGAAATAATAGAATATGTTCAGTAGACAAGGCAAATGTACTTGAAGTGAGTCAACTCTGGAGAAAAACTGTAGAAAATATGGCAAAAAATTATAAAGAGATTCATTTATCTAACATGTATGTTGACAATGCAGCTATGCAATTAATTAGATATCCCACGCAATTTGATGTAATACTTACAAATAATATTTTCGGGGATATACTAAGTGACTTAGCTGCTATGTTAACTGGCTCTATTGGAATGCTGCCCTCAGCATCTTTAAATAATATTGGGCCAGGAGTCTTTGAACCAGTCCATGGTTCAGCTCCAGACATTGCAGGAAAAGATATTGCGAATCCAATCGCCATGGCTTTGTCAACTGCAATGTTATTGAGGATTGGACTCAATCAAACACATGCGGCTGATAATCTTGAATTAGCCATTGATAGAGTATTATCTAAAGGATTTAGAACTTCTGATTTAGATGATGGTCAGAATGAAATCATAAGTTGTAGCAAAATGGGAGAAAAAATAATTGAAGAAATTTAATTTATAAAATTAATAATTTATAAAAAAATGCATATGACCTGTCAGAATCGCTATATTGTTATTTTTAAAAATGTCAAAAAATCATCCAGTAGTAGCCGTAACAGGATCATCAGGCGCAGGAACTAGCACAGTCAAAAGAGCATTTGAGCATATTTTTGCGAGAGAAGATATTGTTCCTGCGGTCGTTGAGGGAGATAGTTATCACAGATTTGAAAGATTACCAATGAAAAAAGCCATGGCTGATGCTTTAGCAAAAGGTGAGAATTTTTCTCATTTCGGGCCAGAAGCAAATTTATTCGATGAGTTAGAAGAACTTTTTAAAATTTACGGTAAAACAGGTGGGGGCAAAAAGAGATACTATCTTCATAGTTCTGAAGAAGCACAGGAGCACAATACAAGATTAGGAACAAATCTCGAACCTGGGCAATTTACACCTTGGGAAGATATTCCAGATGGAACTGACGTACTATTTTATGAAGGTTTACATGGAGGGGTTGTAGGAAATGGATATGATGTAGCCTCATATGCTGATTTACTTGTAGGAGTCGTCCCTATTACAAATTTAGAATGGATTCAAAAGATACATAGGGACAATGCTGAGAGAGGCTATTCAGCAGAAACAATTGTCGATACTATTTTGAGAAGAATGCCAGATTACATAAACCATATCTGCCCACAATTTAGTAAAACTGATATTAATTTCCAGAGAATTCCAACAATAGATACGTCAAACCCCTTTATTTGCAGAAATATTCCAACACCTGATGAAAGTTTTGTAATAATTCATTTTAGAAAAGGAGCTAGAGAAAAGTGGGGAATAGATTTTCAATATTTACTTGGAATGATTAATGATTCATTTATGTCAAGTCCTACAAGTATTGTTGTTAATGGGGGAAAAATGGGGTTTGCAATGGAATTAATTTTAACTCCAATTATTCATAGATTAATTGAAGAAAAGAAATCGTCTTAAGAAATAAATAAAAAAATAGTTGAATAAAATTGAACATTTCTTGATTATTGGACCTATTTTCGTTTTAAATAGGAACAATTAAATTAAAGATGTGTCATTATTCGACTGGTTTGCAGCAAGGAGAAAAGATCAATTTGTTGGGAAAGTATCCCAAGAAACAGATGATAGTGATGGATTATGGGTTAAATGCTCAGAATGTTCTCAAGTTGTTTATAGGAAAGATTTAATTTCGAATCTAAATGTTTGTGGAAATTGTAATCATCACAATAGGATAAATAGTGATGAGAGAATTAATATAATATCCGATAAGGATTCCTTCAATGAATTAGATAAAGATTTAAGTCCTATTGACCCATTAGGTTTTAAAGATAGAAGATCTTATTCCGATAGGATTAGAGAAAGCCAAGCAGGCACAGGGTTAAAAGATGGTGTCATCACTGGTTTATGTACTATAAACAACTTACCTTTAGCATTAGCTGTTATGGATTTTCGCTTTATGGGTGGATCAATGGGTTCTGTAGTTGGAGAAAAAATAACAAGAATAATTGAAAGAGCTACCTTAGAAGGTTACCCATTATTAATAGTTTGTGCATCTGGTGGAGCTAGGATGCAAGAAGGAATGTTAAGTCTTATGCAAATGGCTAAAATTTCTGGTGCATTAGAAAAACATCGGTCAAGAAACTTGCTTTATATGCCTTTATTAACTCACCCTACGACTGGAGGAGTAACCGCAAGTTTTGCAATGCTTGGAGATTTAATACTCGCGGAACCAAAAGCGCTTATTGGTTTTGCAGGAAGAAGGGTTATTGAGCAAACACTAAGAGAGAAACTACCTGATAATTTTCAGACAGCAGAATATCTTCTTGAACATGGTTTTGTAGATATAATTGTTAATAGGAAAAATCTTAAAAGTACCCTTACAAAAATATTAAATATTCATGGGGTTAAAAAATTAGCTAATAAAAATATAATTTAATGAAAAAAATCTTAAATATCATCATATCAGTTATTACTATCATATCATTAAATTTATTTAATCCGATACAAAAAGTTTCAGCTATCGGAGAGGTCGATTGGCTTCTTTTAAAAGAAAATAATGATGGGAAAGAATGGGTAGATTTAGGAAGTATTAAAAAAATAAAAGATAATGAAATAAGTGTACTTACGAAGTATTTTCAAAATCCGAATAAAGAAAAAGTTAAAGGCGAAACAAACTTATATGTTATGCGAATTAATTGTGAAACTAAGGAATATAAAGACATCTCTGTTAATGGTATTCCAAGTTTTAAAGCACAGTGGAAAACCTCAAATGATGATGAATTAATAGATGTAGTTATTGATAAAAGTTGTAATGATATTAATACATAAATGAATAAATTAAATATTGCCATTGCAGGAACTGGATTTGGGGCTTCTGTGCACTTACCAGCATTACGATACTCAGAGAACTTAAATGCATACTCATTTTTTCATCATAAAGAAAGTAAAAAGGAAGAGATAGAAAATAAATATGGACTTAAGTGTTATTGCGATTGGGGTGAATTAATTTCAAACGATAATATTGATGGAATAATAATTGCTACTCCACCTGAAACAAGATTTGAACTAGCTAAAGAAGCTCTTAAAAATAAGAAACATTTACTTCTAGAAAAACCAGTAGCAATTACAAGTGAGGAGATTGAAATTCTTCAAAGGATTGCTTTGAGAGATAATCTAAGTGTTTGTGTAGATTTTGAATATCGTGTTGTCCCTCATTTTCTTCAAGCAAAGGAAATTATTGATCAAAATAAACTTGGAAATATTTTTTTAATTAAATTAGATTGGCTTATGGGTAGTCGCTCTAATCCTGAAAGAGAATGGAATTGGTACTCATTATCTGAAAAAGGTGGAGGGGTAATTGGTGCTTTAGGTACTCATGCCTTTGATATTTTGCATTGGTTTTTTGGAGATCCAATTAATGTATCTGCTCAAATTTCAACCTCAATAACTAAAAGACCAAAATCAAATCAGATGTTAGACGTTACTAGTGAAGATGTATGTTTAGCAAATATAGAGATTGATAATTATGTTGGATCATTATTACCATGTCAGGTTTCATTGTCATCAATTTCTAGAAATGGGAGCGGGTTTAATCTAGAAATTTATGGTAGTGATGGGTCTCTTTTTCTCAAAAGTGATAATCAAAAAGATTATGTTCATGGTTTTAGATTACTTTATTCAGATAAGGAAAATAAGTTAAAAAATATAAATCCAAAAGATGAATTTACCTTCAAAAAAACCTGGGCTGACGGAAGAATTGCTCCTGTTAAAGGAATTCATTCACTTTGGGCAGAAAGTATTATCAATGGAACACCTGTTGTTCCAGGTTTAAGCGAGGGACTAATAAGTCAAAAAATTTGCGAAGGAATTAAGCAGTCTGATTCCACTGGATTTAAGACAAAAATAAGATAAAAAATCATAGATGTAAAAAATTATACTTGACTAAGTATTATATTTATTTTTATAATTCGCCATATTCTGAAAAAATCAATTATTCGTTTTATTCATCGCATGGCATTAAATTATTACGCAAAAGAACTTAAAGAAAACGCACAGTTACTTGCTTCAAAAGGAAAAGGTATTTTAGCTGTGGATGAATCCACAAAAACTGTTGGTAAAAGGTTAGCTGGTATTGGAGTCGATAATACAGAAGACAATAGAAAAGCGTATAGAGGAATGCTCTTTACAACAAAAGATTTAGGCAAATATATTAGTGGAGCGATTTTATTTGAAGAGACACTCTTCCAAAATCATCCAGATGGCGAGCCAATGGTTAAGAAATTAAATGACCTTGGAATCATCCCCGGGATTAAGGTTGATAAAGGTTTAAATCCTCTTCCAGGTGGTAAAAATGTTGAGACTTTCTGTTCTGGCCTTGATGGACTTGTTGAAAGAGCAGCAAAATATTATGAGCAAGGTGCAAGATTTGCCAAGTGGAGAGCAGTTTTACAAATAACTTCCGATGGTTGTCCTTCAAATTTATCAATACAAGAAAATGCATGGGGTCTAGCTAGATATGCAAGATCTGTTCAAGAATCTGGATTAGTTCCAATTATTGAGCCTGAAATTTTAATGGATGGTGATCATACAATAGAAAAAACAGCTGAAGTCCAAGAAGAAGTTATCAAACAGGTATATAAAGCTTGTCAAACTAATGGGGTTTTATTAGAAGGGACACTACTTAAACCCTCTATGACTGTAAATGGAGCAGATTGTTCAGATAAAGCAGATCCTCAAAAAGTTGCTGAACTAACCATAAGAACTATGGAAAGATGCGTTCCTGCTTCTGTTCCAGGTATAGTCTTCTTATCTGGTGGATTAAGTGAAGAAGCTGCTTCCGTCTATCTAAACAATATGAACAACTTATACAGAAAGGCTATGTGGAATGTTTCTTTCTCATACGGAAGAGCACTTCAACATTCATGCCTCAAAGCTTGGAAAGGGTCTGACATCGAAGCTGGTCAGAAGGCTTTAATTGCTAGAGCTCAAGCCAATTCAGAAGCATCTAAAGGAGCTTATGTTCCAGGTTCGCAGCCTTCTTCAGATGAACAGTTATTTGTAGCTGGATACAAATATTAATAATAAAAAGTATATATTCTTAAAAAATCGTCTTAAATAGGCGATTTTTTTATGAAAACTCTATTAATGATTTCAAAGTAAATATTCCATCATTCCCACCAATATTATTATCACATGCTCGTTCAGGATGTGGCATTAAGCCAAGCACATTACCTCCCTTGTTTATAACTCCTGCAATATCATAAGAAGAACCATTTGGGTTATTAAGATAACGAAGTGCTATTAAATCGTTATCTGATAATTCTTTAAAAGTGTCTTCATCACAAAAATATCTACCTTCGCCATGAGCTATAGGCAAATTTATTTTATTGTTGGAGCTATTAAACCAAGAACCTTTGGAGGAAATAATTTCCAATTCACAATCTTTACAAATAAAATCTAAATTTTTATTAGTTGTTAATGCTCCTGGTAAAAATCCAGATTCAGTTAAAATTTGAAATCCATTACAGATACCTATCACCCTTCTACCTGTCTTGACAAAGTCATCCAAAGAATTTAATAAAGGAGAGAATCTTGCAACCGCACCACACCTCAGATAATCTCCGTAACTAAAACCTCCTGGCAATACAATTGAATCGACCCCAGATATATCAGAGGATTCATGCCAAATAAATTTTGTTTTAATCCCAAGACAACCCTCTAGTGCCCAAAACATATCACGATCGCAGTTAGAACCTGGGAAAACAACTATACCAACTGTAAAATTACTCATTTACTTCTTTTAAATCGTAATCAAAATCTTCAATTACTTTGTTCGCAAATAATCTATCGCATAATAATTCAATCTTTTCCTTAGCTTCTTTTTCTTCTTTAGCTTCTAAATTGACTTCTATTAATTTTCCAATCCTCAAAGAATTAATTCCCTGTACTCCTAGTTTGGTTGCTGCTGATTTGATTGCTTCACCTGCCGGGTCAAGGACAGAGGGTCTAAGCCTTATCGAAACTTTTGCTTCAAATTGATTCAATTTAAAAATTAGTTCTTCTTGAAGATTAATTCACAATAAAGAAAAAGAAACACTTAATTAATAAACAAATATTTATTTTTTGTCTTTAAAAACTCTTTTGATCTTTATATCCTTTACCAAAGCATGATAAACATGTTCTGCGAGAATTTTCTGGAGTTTTAACATTACCACTGCCCCCACATTTTTCACATGAAATCCTTGTTTTATTAATTAGATCGGAGCAAACTCGGGATACGGGTAAGAGTTCTGAATCTTTCATTAAATGTGTTGAAATTATGATCTATTTCGATTCAGTACTATAAAATTTTTTTCTTATTTTGGATCAATCAAAATCTTAAATTTCTCTTTAATTTTATTCTTTATAAAAATAAAATTATCTTTTTCAAAACCAATCATAATTAATTCCATTCCACCATTCTTTGGAGGAGAAACTGATTTTAAATCAACTTTTTCGTACCAAGTATTAATCTTTCTACCGACAATTTGTACTTGTAGCGGCAAATTTTTTTGAGGGATCCAAATTCTCCCTTTAATCCTTAGTATATTAATATTCTCTAAGATTTGACTCATTTCAAATTCAAACTGATTTTTTTCTAAGAAATAATCAGTTTTTATAAAATCTGAAAAAATCTTGGCATGGGAGTGATCATGTTCATCCGTTAGAATATTTTGATGGATATTCTTTTTAATACTTGAATCAAATATAAAGCCTAAATTTATTTCACCATTAAAAGATTGAATAATAGGAACATTAGGTTTTACTTTTCTCTGTAAATCTTTTTTTATAAGATTAAATTGTTTTGCAGAAATAAGATCAGATCTAGAGATTAGAACGATATCAGATACTTCTAATTGCTCTTTAAATAATTCTTCTATTGATGAAAGATGATCAATCTTTTTAATATCTTTATATTGAGTATTAATTGAAAATAAATCATTAATTGGTGATCCATTAATCATTGATTCTCCATTTACGGTAGTTATAACAAAATCCAAGTAAATTGAAGTTCTTATTTCAGGCCAACTTAAAGCTTTTAAAAGTGGAATCGGGAGCGCAAGGCCACTTGTCTCAATAATTATGGCATCGAGATCTATATTTGTTTTCAATAAGATTTGTATAGATGGGACAAAATCATCTTGAACTGTGCAACATAAACAACCATTGTTTAATTCAATAATTGATTCAAATGAATTCTCATTACAGCTATTACAGTTTTTTAAGAGGTCGCCATCTATGCCAATATCTCCAAATTCATTTATTAACAAACCAAATTTTTTATTAGTGTTTTCTATTAAGTACTTTAAAAATGTAGTTTTACCAGATCCTAAGAATCCAGATACTACTATTACGGGTATTCGAGATGGCATCTAGATATTTAACAACCTAAACTATATTCAGTACTTTCACCTGTGGCACTATTTGTTCCATTTGCTTTTTTACACAATTCTTTCTGCTGAATCCTACTAAGCACAGCGTCCGTAAAATCCGCACCATCTATCCTTGCGCCTTCAAAGTTACTCTCCATTAATAGTGCATTTGTAAAATTAACATCTGAAAGATCAGCATTTGTGAAATCAGTAGCATATGCAAGAGCATCCGTTAAATCTGCGCCACTCAATGTTGCATTATTAAGCTTACTATTATTAAAAACCGCACCTTGAAGATTACTCTCACTAAAGTTAAAGCCATTTAAATCAAATTTTACAAATTCATTTCCGCTTAAATCTTGGCCATGCATATCTTGTTCAAGATCAAGATCTTGTTGATTTCTTATCTCAGGAGGTCTTTTAGCCCAAGCTGTGTTAACAAAATTGAAAAATAATATCCCAAATATCATTAAATAAATTAATGTATTTTTGATTAATGAAAAGCGAATTGATTTAATCATCAGAAAAAACGTAATTTAGTTTCTAAGTTATTGTTTTATTACACTACTACTTTAGAGGAAAATATATGGCTATGTCATTAAAGGTAATAGTACCTCCACATCCTTTGTTAAAACATTGGCTTTCAATTTTAAGAGATAAAAACACACCAGATGTCCTCTACTCAACAGGTTATGAACAAATTGGGAAATGGTTAACTTATGAGGCGATAAGAGATTGGTTGCCTTATAAACAGGAAATAATTGAAACATTTTGCGGACCCAAAGACTCTTTTTTTATTAATTCAAATTATCCAATAAGAGTAATAGCTCAAATTCCTGAAGGTCTTACCTTATGGTATGGAGCAAAAGAAGTAATCCCCAACTCAATACTTTCATTGGGAGAATTACCAAAAGTAATCGAAAATAATGAAGGAATTATTATTTATACAAGTCAAATTAAAAAAGGTAATAAATCTCTAGATTTACTTAGAGGATTAGATAAATTATCGGTTAAATCTAATAGAATTTTATTGATTAGCTGTATATGTAGTAAAGAGGGTTTAAACGAAATCGCAAAATATTTTCCTGAACAAAAAATATATACGTCTTGTATTGATATTGAAGATGACCCATCAAGTTATCTAAATCCAGGTATTGGTGATCCAATGTTGCGTTTGAGCACTAAGTTTCAAGAAAAGAACTAATATATAGATATAGGATAATTCTATTAATGACCGAATACAGAGATTCCTCCTCAAATAACCTTTTATCTCTTATTAGTGGAGCCTTCATAGGCGCTGCTGGCCTAGCATGGTGGCTAATATCAGAAGCTGATAAAAGAAAAGAAACAAAAAAACAAAAAGCGATGATGTATTCATCAAGAATTCAAGACGGATCAGAAGCAAGTGATTCAAATGAAAAAATTAATACTGTTCAAGGCGAAAAACTAGAAGAAAAAGTTGAACAATTAAATTCTGCAATTGCTGATGTAAGAAGACAATTAGAGGAGTTAGGTCAATAATATAAAAGGTTATCAAAAATAATGAGTAAATTAAGATCATCTGCAATTACTCAAGGCATTCAAAGATCTCCTAATAGATCTATGTTAAGGGCCGTAGGATTTAGAGATGAAGATTTTATTAAGCCAATAATTGGAGTTGCAAATGGATATAGCACTATCACCCCATGCAATATAGGTTTAAATAAATTATCAAAAAGAGCTGAGGATGCCATAAGAGCCTCAGGAGCCATGCCTCAAATGTTTGGAACGATAACTGTGAGTGATGGTATCTCAATGGGAACAAAAGGTATGCATTACTCTTTAGTTTCGCGAGAAGTAATTGCTGATTCTATAGAGACTGCTTGTAACGCACAAAGTATGGATGGGGTTTGTGCTATCGGAGGTTGTGATAAAAATATGCCTGGCGCCATGCTTGCTATCGCAAGAATGAATATACCCTCAATTTTTATTTATGGAGGCACTATTAAACCAGGAAAATTAGACGGGGAAGATTTAACAGTGGTAAGTGCTTTTGAAGCTGTTGGACAATTAACATCAGGAAAAATTAGTAAAAAGAGATTAAATGATGTTGAGAAAAATTGTATTCCAGGAGCAGGAAGTTGCGGAGGTATGTTTACAGCAAACACAATGTCTGCTGTCATAGAAGTTTTAGGATTAAGTCTCCCCCATAGCTCCACAATGGCTGCCGAAGATTTTGAGAAAGAACTTAGTTCGGAAAAAAGTGCAAGAACTCTAGTAAAGGCAATTGAAAAAGATATTAGGCCACTAGATTTAATGACAAGAAAAGCATTTGAGAATGCTATCGCAGTAATCATGGCAGTTGGAGGTTCAACGAATGCTGTCCTTCATTTACTCGCAATAGCCAATACTGCAGGAGTTGAATTAAATATTGATGATTTCGAAAAGATCAGGCAAAAAGTGCCAGTAATTTGCGATTTAAAACCAAGTGGTAAGTATGTTACTGTTGATCTTCACAATGCCGGAGGTATTCCTCAAGTAATGAAGATCCTTCTTAATGCAGGATTAATTCATGGTGAATGTAAGAATATAGAAGGCAAAACGATTACAGAATTATTGAAGGATATACCTGATACTCCCCCTAATAATCAAAAAGTAATTAGGACTATAGATAATCCTCTCTATAAGAAAGGTCATTTGGCCATACTTAAAGGGAATCTTGCGATAGAAGGAAGTGTCGCAAAAATAAGTGGTGTCAAAAATCCTGTTTTATCTGGCCCTGCAAGAATTTTTGAAAGTGAAGAATCCTGCTTAGAATCCATACTCAAAAATGAAATCAAAGCTGGAGATGTAGTTGTCATTAGAAATGAAGGACCAGTAGGTGGTCCTGGCATGAGAGAAATGTTAGCTCCAACCTCTGCCATTGTTGGCCAAGGATTAGGAGAAAAGGTTGCTTTAATTACAGACGGTCGATTTAGTGGTGGAACATATGGCTTAGTAGTTGGCCATATCGCACCAGAAGCAGCAGTCGGAGGGAATATAGCATTAATTAAAGAGGGTGATATCATTACTGTTGATGCATTAAATCAAATCATAGAAGTATCCTTAACTGAACAAGAATTAGAAATCAGAAGAAAAAGTTGGGAAAAACCTCTTCCAAAACATAAAAAGGGTGTACTGGCTAAATACTCAAGAATTGTAAGCACTTCAAGCTTGGGTGCCGTAACTGACTTAGAAAAATAAAATTTCTTAATTTATAAATTTTTTTATTCTAGTAGCTAGATTTTCAATCCTGAAATTGTAATTAGGTGGTTCACATTTTTTCCCTGATTTACTATCCATCCACAAATTTTTATTACCACTCCATAAAATCGGTTCATTTGGATAATTTAATTTTGAGATTAGTAAAACGAGTTCATTTTTAGAATTAAATATCTCTATTTCCAAGTCATCTCTCTCAATTCTATTACCTTCAGAATCTCTACATAAAATATTTAAAGTTATATCTAAATCATCATCTTTAGATGTATCGCATTCATCTGATATTTTTACAACAGAATGAACATATGGTTTATTTATAATATTTGCTGACTTTGCAACAATTATTTCTAGATTATCCGATGAATTTTTAAAAAACACTTATCGACTTTAGTAAAATTTTTATATTGCCAGGTTTAAAATTATCATTTAATGTTCCTTCATCTCCAAATTTAGAATGTAATAATTGTAGTCGCTTTATTTTTGAAGGTTTGAATTTAAATGGAAAGCTTACTTTATTAGCCCTTATTGAGGGGGTTAAGTCATTAAATGAGATATTTACTTTGGTACTACCAAATTTATTTGTAGGGAAGGTTTTTATCCATCTTAAACCCCCAGGGATAAATTCAGTCAATCCAAGAAAGTCATCTTGACAGGCTACAGCAAATTTAAATTTTCTTCCTTCTCCAGATATATTGATCTCAAAAGTATCAAATTCAGATAAATTTAAAGGTGGCTGATATGTGGATGAACGACAACTTACAAATCCACCTCCTTTTTCTACTATGTTACCTTTAAAAAGTAATCCAGAATTTGTGTTCTCACAAATGGCAACACTTTTACCTCCCATAATTGTGTCATTTAATGATTTCCAATCTTGAAAACCATCTTTTTCAAATAAGACTTTTTTCTTAGGCATTAATTATTTAAATTTAACTGTAAAGATACTAACTAAATAGCTAATTCATTTGATGCATCGGAATCGCAAAAAACAAGAATTTTTGAATTAGAGTCTATATATTTTGCTGGCGTTCTTTTAGGAGATTCATGGTTATCAATTAACCTTTTGAGAGCTAAACTTTTTGATGCTCCAGTAACTAAAAAAGATATTTCTGAAGAAGCAGATATTATTTTAGGTGTAAGAGATATCCTTTTTAAATCTTTACCAAAACTAGTGATTATTAGATCATCATTATTAAAATCTTTATAAGGGAATAGAGAGGCAGTGTGACCATCATCGCCAAGTCCAAGTAAGGTCAAATCAAATACAGGAGGATTACCAACGAGCTTTTCTTTTAATGTCTTTAGATATTGTTGCTTTGCTAAATCATCATTTAAGTCTTTATTCTTAAAAACATCGCAAAAAAATGCTTTTGAAGCATAATTCTTGAGAAGAGAATTTTTAAGCATATTTGTATTACTTTCATCTGAGGAAGGATCAACACATCTTTCATCTCCTAAAAAAATATCAACATCTTGCCAAGGCAAATCAAAATTCGATAATTTCTCATAAATTACTCTTGGAGTTGATCCTCCACAGACACAAAACTTAAAACGATTATTAACATTTAATGAGGTCTTAATTTTATTTGATATATATTCTGTTATGTAGGAAGAAAGTTTAAATTTATTTTCAAAAATAAAAAGTCTATATTTGTCTATATTTTTTTCTATCATTTTAACCATTCAGTATGAAAACTTCCCTCCTTATCAATCCTTTCATAGGTATGTGATCCAAAACAATCTCTCATTGCTTGAACTAAATTTTGTGGCAATCTACTAGTTCTATAACTATTTAAATAATCCAATGTACTAGACATACAAGGTAAAGGTATTCCAGCTTTATTTGCAGAGGCCACTACAAATGAAAGGTTATTGATTTTTGAGGATATTTGACTATTAAACCAACTATCAAATATAAGATTTCTTAAATTTTGATTATTTTTATAGGCATCCTGAATTCTTTTTAAAAGTTTTGATCTAATAATGCAACCACCCTTCCATATTTGAGCAATTGATTGCATATCTAAATCATATTTATAAACATTTGAGGCCTCTCGAAGAATATCCATTCCTTGAGCATAACTAGCAATAGTAGATAAAACGACTGCATCAAATAAAGGTTTCATCCCATTTGACAAACTTCCCAAATCAAACGAATTATATGTCCCGATGGGATTATGACTCTCATAATCTTCTCTTTGTTCCTTGAGAGAACTCATAACTCTTGCATTTAAGGAAGCATATATTGTGGGTACAGAAACTCCGAGTTCAAGAGCGCTTACAACTGTCCATAGCCCAGTCCCTTTTTGACCTGCCTTATCCAATATCTTTTCAACAACATACTCTCCATTTAATCCATCCTTAGTTCGTAAACAGATTTCTGTTATTTCTACCAAATATGAGGACAATTCTTCAGTTTTATTCCATAAGTCAAAAACTTTTGACATCTCTAAACAATTCATTTTTGAATTTCTCTTCATTAAGTCATAAGCTTCTGCAAGTATTTGTTCTATTCCGTATTCAATACCATTATGGACAGTTTTAACAAAATGACCTGCCCCTCCAGGTCCTACATATGCCACACAAGGTCCATCTTCAACTTTGGCGGCCATTTTAGTAAGTAAACTTTCAATAGCATCATATGAGGATTTAGTTCCTCCAGGCATCATACTGGGGCCCTCTAGAGCCCCCTTGGATCCTCCAGAGACTCCCATGCCAATATACCCAAAGCTTTTGCTCTCAAGCTGTTTTACTCTTCTTTCTGTATCTTGAAATTGAGAATTACCACCATCGATCAATAAATCACCTTCCTCTAGGTATTCTGAAATATTATCTATAACTGCATCTGTGGCAGATCCTGCTTTTACCATCATTAAAATTCTTCTTGGTCTTTCTAGTTTGTCCACAAATTCTTGAATTGTTCTAGCTCCATCTATACTTTTGCCTTGACCTCTTCCATTAAGGAACTCTTCAGTTTTTGAATAAGTCCTATTAAATACAACACTTGAGAAGCCATTCCTTTCTGCATTAAGAACTAAATTTTCACCCATAACACCAAGACCTATCAAACCAAAATGTGCCTTGGACATAAAAATAAATTAACTCAATAAATATATTCTTACTTCAACTAAAAAAATTTGCCTAAAAAAAAGGACTTTTGTCAGCAATAAGTGATTTTAAAATATTTTAGATAATACTGCCATCTGTAATTGTGGCATTTTTCACAACAACTACTATTCCATTTCTTATATAAAAACCTTCTTCGGGTCTGTCAGCTTCTTCAACTCTATCTTTGTTAACTATGACGACATTGTTACCAATACGTGTATTTTTTTCAAGTATTGCTCTCTTAACAGTTGCCCCTTCTCCCACACCAAGGGGGATTCCACCACCCTTTCTTAATTCAATTCTTTCCTCTGAAGATTCAAAAAAATCAGCTCCCATAACTAATGTATCTTCTAGAACTGCGTCACTCTCAATACGACTTCTTACTCCCAAAACACAATGTAAGATACTACAAGATTTGAGGATTGTACCTTCACAAACTATTGAATCTGTAATCTGAGCATCTACTAATTTTGAAGGAGGTAGATATCTTGGTCTGGTATAGATTGGAAATTTCTCATCATAAAAACTAAATGGAGGTTTAGGCTGCTTGGTTAATGCAAGATTTGATTCAAAAAAGGCTCCTATTGTTCCTATATCTTCCCAATAATCATTGAATACATAACTTTTTAAGATATCTCCTCTATTAAGTGACTCTGGAATAATGTCCTTCCCAAAATCAGTATAGTCTGGGTATTTATTCAACAAATCAAACAATGTGTCTCGACTAAAAACATAGATACCCATAGAAGCAAGATAAGGTTTTTTCTGAGCAGCTTCTTTAGTTAATCCAAGTTTAGAAGTATCAACAGCCATTGCTTTAAGTTTTTCTCCTGTTGGTTTCTCACTGAATTCCTTTATGTTCCCTTGATCATCTGTTCTCATTAAGCCAAAACCTTCTGCTTGACTTTCATCGACAGGCAAAGCAGCGACTGTTAAATCTGCGCCATTTTTTCTGTGATAATTAACAAATAAGCTGTAATCCATTCTATATAACTGATCTCCTGATAAAATTAAGTATTCATCTACATCCCATTCCTGAAATAACCACTGATATTTCCGTACAGCATCAGCCGTTCCTTCAAACCATTTAGGACTATCTGGAGTTTGTTGAGCAGCTAACACTTCAACAAATCCTTGACCAAAAGGCGCACTTAAATTGTAAGTTCTTCCGATATGTCTATTAAGAGATGCACTATTAAATTGCGTTAAAACATACATTTTGTTTATGTCAGAATTGATGCAATTACTAATAGGTATATCAATTAATCGATATTTACCTGCAAGTGGCACGGCAGGTTTTGCTCTCATTTTTGTTAATGGATAGAGTCTCGAACCTTTTCCTCCTCCGAGGATGATTGCTAAAACACGCTTCATTCAAAATTACAGGAGGTATTTATTTATTAAAATTACTAGATAAAGTGCAAATTTCAAAAGCACAATGGCCAGTTTATTAAGGTATTACGAATAATTAAACAAAAAACTTAATAAAACAATGCCTTTTTTATAATTCATCATCATTTAATGAAAACAATTTTTCGACAATTTTTAAAGATGCCTGTCTTTCTTGTCTTGTTTGTGGACTTCTTAATTTTGTAACTGGAGTGTGAAGTATTTTGTTTATTATCCCTTTAGTTAAAGCTTCGACGACCTTTCTTTCTCTAGCGGAAAAATCAGGTCCCATTCTGCTTAATGCCTTTTGTAATTCTTCTTTCCGAATTGTTTCAAGATCAGATCTTAATTTATTTATTACGGGAACGGCCTCTAAGCTTGCCCACCACTCTAAAAACAGTGCTTTTTCATCTTTGATTAACGATTCAGCTTCTTTAGCAATTTTCTTTCTAAATTCTTGATTCCTTGAGACAACTTCCTGTAAATCATCAACATCATAAGATTCAATAAAATTATTTTCATTTACATCATTAGTAATATTTCTTGGAACACCAATATCAATAAATCTAATCAAAGAATTTATATTTAAATTATTTAAACGAAGCAGATCAATGAACGGTTTATCAGAAGCAGTACTAGTAAAAATAAGAGTTGATAACTCAATATTTTTATCCAACATAGTTAAGCATTCTGGAATAATCTCTAGATCAGGGAAATCATTGGCTAAAGATTTAGCTCGATCAATATTTCTATTTAGAAGGGTTAATTTTTCGCAACCTTTTGCCTGAAGATGAGTTATTAAGAGCTTACTCATCCTTCCAGCTCCCACAACAACAACCTTTTCAGATTTCAAACTAACCAAATTATCAACACCTCTTGCCTGACCAATTTTTAATTGGGCCAACTCGACCGCTGCCGAACTTATAGATACGGCTCCGGTTCCTAAGTTAGTTTCCGATCTAACTTTTTTACCTGCACTAATAGATTGAGTTAATAACCTATTTAATATTGGGCCAGTGGAGTGAAAATCCTGCCCAAGTCTCATCATTTTCTTTACTTGAGAAAGTATTTGACCTTCACCTAAAACAAGACTATCTAAACCAGCTGAAACCTTCATTAAATGTAGAACAGCATCCTCTTGCCTGAAATCGAATAAATGAGGTTCTAAGTCCTCTGTTTTTAGATTTGAATATGTAGATAAGAATTCTTTTATAGAAGACAATCCGATGTTTAAATCTTTGACCAAAGAATATATTTCTAATCTATTACAGGTACTTAAAATAGAAACTTCAAGTATTTCAGAGGAATTCTTAAGTGAGACCAAAGAATCTTGAATAGATGAATCGGGAATACTTAACTGTTCACGCACTTCGACAGGTGCCGTGCGATGACTAAGTCCGACGACAACAATATGCATAAATCTAATAAATAAATTTAGAGAGTAATACTTTGAGCACCATCTTTTATATGTATTGTATTGGTAAAACGAGCAGTATTATCTAGGGTGCTAATAAGAAGACTACTTGTTCTAATACAATCTCTTTCAAATTGTACTCCATTGAATAACAATCCATCAGTTATACCGCTACCAGCAAAAACTACATTTTCCCCGGAGGCCAATTCGTTAGCTTCATAAATTTTATCAATATCCGTTATCCCCATTTCATTTAAGCGTTCAATGTTTCCTTCTTTCGTATAGTCTGCCCACTCAGATGTTTGAGCGATCGCAGGATCATATACCAATTGACCTTGAAAATGTCCTCCCAAAGCTCTCATTGCTGCTGCTGAAATAACACCTTCTGGAGCAGCTCCAATACCCATTAAACAATGTGTCCCTGTTCCTGCAAATCCGCATGCTATTGCTGCCTGCACGTCTCCATCTGAAATTGGTTGGACTTTAGCTCCACATTCTCTTATTTCATTTATTAAATTTTTGTGTCTAGCTCTATCCATTACTACAACAGTAAGTTTATCTATTGATAAATCCAAACAATTACTTAAGATTTTAAGATTTTCTGTAGCTGTATTTCTAATATCAACTTTACCTTTTGCAGCAGGTGGTGCTGCAAGTTTATTCATATAAAAGTCAGGAGCATTAAATAAACCTCCACTATCAGAGGCTGCTAAAACAGCCATTGAACCTCTTTGATTATTAGCACATAGATTTGTTCCTTCACATGGATCTACAGCAAAATCGACACCAGGCCCATTTCCACTTCCGACTTCCTCTCCTATGTAAAGCATAGGAGCTTCATCTCTTTCGCCTTCGCCAATAACAATTTTCCCTTTCATCTCGATTTTCCCCATACGAAGTCTCATAGCCTCTACCGCAGCTGCATCTGCCTCATCTTTTTTACCAAGTCCTGTAAGCCTTGCTGAAGCTATAGCAGCCTGTTCGACCACTTCGAGTATTTCTTGAATTAAAGTTTGATCCACAATTTTAATAATAGATAAAGAATTTTTCTAAAAGGTTAAAAATATAGTCTCACAAAAATAAAATTTTGATAAGAATTATTCATTGGAATAAACTTTTTTTAACTCTTTGCAGATGTTACTTTATCAGGCCATGACGTTAAATTAGTAATAAGCAGTCATTTATAGTATCTTTATTAAATATTTTTAAAATAAATGACAGATTCTTACTCAACAACACCAATAGGTACAATTCGACCAATTCAAATTATTCCTTCTGTTTTACCAGCGGATTGGGCTAATATGGGTTCATGCGTAAAAGAGCTTGAAGATGCAGGAGTAGATCGAATTCAATTTGACGTAATGGACGGAAATTTTGTACCAAATCTTACATTTGGTCCACAAATGATTTCAGCTTGTAGAAAATATTGCAATGTACCATTTGAAACTCAATTAATGGTTAGTCAATATAATTGCGAAACTATGCTTGAAGATTATGTAAAAGCTTCAATAGGACCTGAAGGAGAGCCTGGAGTAGTAATTGCTCACGTCGAATCGAACATACATCTACATAGAATATTGGGCCGCATAAGAGACTTAGGAGGATCTCCATCGGTAGCTTTAAACCCACATACACCTTTTGAAATGATTAAAAACGTTATGGATATGGTTGATCATGTCTTAGTAATGACTGTTAACCCAGGTTTTGGAGGACAAGCTTATATTCCAACAATGCTTAATAAAATAAGAGAAATTAGAGAATTTATTATTAATAATAATCTTAATATTGACATTGAAGTTGACGGAGGAATTAAAGCCAATTGGACAATTTCTCAATGTGCCGCCGCAGGTGCCAATTGTTTTATTGCAGGAAGTGGAATGTTTGCATATCCAACACTTAAAGAAGGTTGTGATGAATTAAGAGAAGTTGCAAAAGATGCTCAAAATGGCAAAATTTTACCAGAACCTAATAGTAATTAATTCTCAACCAAATATCCAACCATAACTATGTAGACCTACACCCCAAAAATTAACACCCAAATAACAAATTAAAACAATAAAAATTCCACTTGTAGCAAGTAGGGCAGGTTTTCTTCCTTGCCATCCTTTACTAATTCTCATGTGAAGATATGCGGCATAAAATAGCCATGAAATAAATGCCCAAGTTTCTTTTGGGTCCCAACTCCACCAAGTACCCCAAGCTTCATTTGCCCATACGGCTCCACTTACTAATCCTAAAGTTAGAAGTACAAAGCCTACCAGTATTGATCGATAACTTAGGGTATCTAATTTCTCAATATGAGAAAATCGATGTGGTTTTAAACCCTCCTTATTGAGAGTTGGATTTGAAATTTTATAACCACCAATACCAACTGAATTACTTCTGATTTGAAGGAATTGATCATTATCTATTAAGAGGACAGAAGCAGATAAACATGAACCTATTATTAGAGATGCATAACTAAGCATTACGACGCTTACATGCATAACTAACCAAGTAGATCTTAGAGCAGGGACTAGATTTGAAGAAGATCTGAGGTCTTCAGGCAAAAGGAAGCAGGCAAAACCAAGAGTAAGTAATATTATAGGTATTGATAAAGATGAAATTATAGGAGTTTGATATTCCCTTTCAAGTAATAACTGAACTATAATTAGGCCCCACGAGAGAAAACAAAGTGATTCAAAAAGATTACTTATTGGAAAATGTGATGAAATAATCCATCTAGAAATTAATTGTAATGCAATTAATATATTCGCAAAAATTGCTAAATTCCTTACTAAATCCGATGATTTATTTTTTAAGGTGGAGATAAGAGATAATGGCAAAGATAAAAGCAAGATAAAGAAGGCGAAAATCCCTAGACTCAGAACTGGATCTGAAAATATATTTTTAGAGATTTCACTTAACACAATCTCAAATAACTCTTAAAATAAAAAATAGATTTTTTTAAATATAAATTAGTTTTTTTTTTAAACTTAAAATCTTTATAAAAATTTAGTTTATAAATTTTCTAAAGTTTGAATTCATATCCTAAATAAAATTTCTTAACAATTTCGTTTTTTGCAACTTCAGAAGATAAGCCGCTAGCTAATATTTTCCCATCGCATAATACAAATGATTTATAAGTGATTGATAAAGTCTCTCTTACATTATGGTCAGTTATCAAAATTCCAACCCCATTTTTACTTAAGTCAAAAATAAGCTTTTTTAAATCATGAACAGCCAGAGGGTCTATACCAGCAAAAGGTTCATCCAAAAGCAAGTATTTAGGTCCTTTATGGCCTACTGATAGTGCTCTAGCTATTTCACATCTCCTTCTCTCTCCACCTGATAATTGATAACCATAATTATCTATAAATTTATTAAGATTAAATTCATTCACGATCTTTTCTCTTCTTGATCTAATAATCGATTTACTTAATCCTGAATTCTCTAAAGCCAAATTAATATTATCTTTTACCGTTAGATCCCTGAAGATACTTGGTTCTTGAGACAAATAACCTAATCCTAATTTAGACCTTTGAGGAAAAGAAAGATTATTAATCCTTTTATTATTTAGAAGAATTTCGCCTTTATTTGGTCTTAAATTCCCCACGATGAGATTAAAAGTTGAAGTCTTTCCAGCACCATTAGGCCCAAGCAGTCCAACAATTTCACCTGGCGAAACATGAATTGATACATTATTTACAATTAATTTTCTGTTAATACTTAAAGTTACATTTTTAATTTCTAGTTTCATTATCTTTTTAATTTCTTTAGGAATGGAACATCACTTTGATTTAAAGGCATTTTAGTATGCAACTTATTTAATAAAGATTCCAAACTACTACAGAATAATATTAGATCTATTTCTAAATCTTCTGAAAATCTATTTCTTATTCTTCCTAACCCTTCTCCAAGCAATATCATCGCCCCGTTTAAATTACCCTTATTTAGATGAAATTGAGAGACAGATACCTGTAATATTCCTTGTATGATTTGTCTTTCATCACCTACCAAATCATTCCATATATCTTCAAAAGCATCATGAGCTTCGTACCATTGTTGATTGTTAAATAAATCTATAGCTTCCTTTAATGATTCTTTAAACCTTTTTGAAGTTAAATCATTCATAGTCGGTTATTTTTTTGAGGCTCTTTTCTTATTTAATTTTCTCAACCTGATTGATTCTGGAGTTACCTCTAACAATTCATCAGGTCCTATATATTCCAAAGCTCTTTCTAGAGTTATTTCTATAGGTGACTGTAAAGTATCAAGCTCTTCAGCTCCTGCGGATCTCATATTTGTAAGTTGTTTTGTTTTACAAATATTAATTTCTAAATCTTGCGGTCTATTATGTTCTCCAATAATCATTCCCTTATAAACTTTAACTCCAGGTTTAATGAAATATGATCCTCTATCTTCTGCATTTTTTAAAGCATAAAATGTTGCAACTCCCTCTTCAAAAGCAATTAATACTCCATTTCTTCTGGTCTCGAATTCACCAGATTTAGCTTTATATTCATGAAATGAATGACTCATTATTCCTTCTCCTCTAGTTAGTCTTACAAATTCACCACGAAAGCCAATTAGGCCTCTTGCTGGAACTAGAAATTCCAATTGAGTTCTCCCATCATTACTAGTTTGCATATTTTGCATCTCTGCTTTTCTAGATCCTAATTTTTCTATACATGAACCAACAGAATATTCTGGAACATCTAAAACAAGTGTTTCGATTGGCTCACACTCAGTACCATCTATCTCCCTAAATATTACCTGAGGTTGAGAAATTTGAAATTCAAAGCCCTCTCTACGCATTGTCTCAATTAATATTCCTAAATGAAGTTCCCCCCTCCCGGAGACTGAGAATCTATCTGGTGATTCTGTCTCTTCGAATCTTAAAGCTACATTAGTCAGCAACTCTCTCTCCAGTCTATTTTTGAGTTGTCTACTAGTAACAAATTTTCCTTCTTTCCCTGCGAACGGTGAATCATTTACAACAAATGTCATTTGTAAGGTAGGTTCATCAACTTTTATAAGAGGTAGTGGCTTAGGATCCTCTGGACAAGCAATAGTTTCTCCAATATTTACATCATTAAAACCTGATAAAGCAATAATATCGCCAGCTTTAGCTTCATTAATTTCAATTCTTTCAAGGCCTTCAAAACCTAGTAATTTACTAACCTTACCTTTAATAGTTTTACCATCCTCTTTTATTAAATTTGCCTGTTGACCGGTATTAATTTTCCCATTATGAATTTTCCCAATTACGATCCTTCCTAAAAAATCAGAATAATCTAAAGTTGTAATTTGAAGTTGCAAAGGTTTTCCTATATCTCCTATAGGTGGGGGAACATGTCTCAATATAGCTTCAAATAATGGCATCATATTTTCACTATCAGATTTCATTTCTTCTTTTGCGAACCCACCAAGTCCACTCCCAAAAAGGTAAGGAAAATCACATTGATCATCATCTGCGCCTAATTCTAAAAACAAGTCAAGAACTTTATCAACAGCGATTTCAGGAATAACTCTTGGTCTATCAATTTTATTCACAAATACTATCGGCCTAAGTCCTTTCTCTAATGCTTTTTTGAGAACAAATCTAGTTTGAGGCATTGGACCTTCATTGGCATCAACAATTAATAAACATCCATCCACCATCCCTAACACTCTCTCAACTTCTCCACCAAAATCTGCATGACCAGGAGTATCAATAATATTTATTCTTGTATTTTTATATTTTACAGATGTATTTTTTGAGAGTATGGTTATACCTCTTTCTCTCTCAAGATCATTAGAATCCATTACGCAAGTTGGAACGACTTCATTATCTCTAAATACTCCTGATTGAGATAATAATGAATCAACCAAAGTTGTTTTACCATGGTCAACATGTGCAATTATCGCGACATTTCTTATTTCTTTTTGAGCAGAGGGCATGCGATCTATTTTAAACTTTATATAGCCAACTCTTACATTAACCTAAAGTTAGGTGATAAGGGGAAATTTATCATTAATTAAGCTAAAAAACTGCCAAAATCGTTGTAAAAGCTTAGTACATGTTCCTAGAATTTAAAAATTTTTTCTATTAGAAGATTCGAATATTTTAAGGGCTTCAATTGAGCCCTCGTATCTCCAATGCCAGGGTTCATAATCGACAGAAGTCTGTTTTTTATCAAATGATAATCTGAAATGATATCTTGCAGCATTTTTTTCTAACCATTTAAAGGCACTTGTCTCTTCAAAACTTTCTTCAAAATCAGCCTCTCTTTCATAAGCATCTCCAATGTCAATAGCGAATCCAGTACTATGCTCGGAATAACCAGGAGGAGCTGAAACTCTTGCTCTTTCAGAGGCAATTTGGTTTCGAATTGACTTCAAAGAATAAAATATTTCCTTTTGTAATTTGATTGACCTATATCCACTCAAAAACACCAAGTAAATTCCATCTTTTTCTGCATCATCTTTCATTTGCTTTAGTGATCTATACATTTCTTTATGGACAAGTATATTTGGTTGAATCTCAACTAAATTTTCATATGAAACCTCTTTATAAGGGAAATGGCCAAGAACCCTAAAATCTTTTTCGGTTTTATTTGAATTAAGTATATTTGAGACTTTAAGGTTGTTTATCTTATTGACTACAAATAACAATGAGGAAAGAAATATAAAAATTAAAATTACATGTATGATTTTAATATTCTTTATTACTGAACTTTTAGGAAATATTCTTACTGCAAATTCAATATCATCTAAATTACTATAGTTTTTTTTGTTTTCCAATCTTAATAAAAGAAAAAATCATGTTTCGATATTATCTATTTTTTTAAAAAAAGACCTTTTATTTGCAAAATAGATGTATTTTTAATAATGAATTAATTTGCTTATGTTAAGAGTTGCTGTTATTGGCGGTGGTCCTAGTGGTTCCTGCGCTGCCGAAACACTTGCTAAATCTGGAATTAAGACTTGGCTTTTTGAAAGAAAGTTAGATAATGCAAAACCATGTGGAGGAGCTATACCACTATGTATGGTTTCAGAATTTGATTTACCAGAATCAATAATTGATAGGAAAGTTAGAAATATGAGGATGATATCCCCTTCTAATAGAGAAGTTGACATTAGCTTAGATAATGTTTATGGAAAAAGTGACAATGAGTATATTGGAATGTGTAGAAGAGAAGTAATGGATGCTTTTATGAGGAATAGAGCAGCAGATTTAGGTGCCACTTTAATCAATGGTCTTGTTACAAATATCGATACTGGGAATAATAATCAAGGACCATACACTCTTACATACTCTGATTTTTCTGAAGAAAATAATAAAGTTGAAATAAAAAAACTTACAGTCGATCTTTTAGTAGGAGCTGATGGAGCAAATAGTAGGGTTGCGAAAGCAATGGATGCAGGAGATTACAATGTTGCTGTAGCATTTCAGGAAAGAATAAAACTTCCAAAAGAAGAAATGAGTTACTACGAAAATTTAGCAGAAATGTACGTAGGTAAAGATGTTTCTCCTGATTTTTACGGATGGGTTTTTCCTAAATATGATCATGTTGCTGTGGGTACAGGAACAATGCAAAAGAATCAGTCATTAATAAAAAGTCTCCAAGAAGGTGTAAGAAACAGAGCGAAGAAAAGATTAGCTAATGGAGAAGTAATTAAAGTAGAAGCACATCCTATCCCTGAACATCCAAGGCCAAGAAGAGTTGTAGGTAGGATGGCTTTAGTTGGAGATGCAGCAGGATACGTAACGAAGAGTTCTGGAGAGGGAATATATTTTGCTGCTAAAAGTGGAAGAATGTGTGCGGAAGAAATAGTAGAGGCCTCCAATAATGGCCAAACTATTCCTTCAGAGATCGATTTAAAAAATTACTTAAAAAAATGGGACAAAAAATATGGAACAACATACAAGGTACTTGAAATCTTACAGAATATATTTTATAGAAATGATACTGCGAGAGAAGCTTTTGTTGAGATGTGCGATGATATGGATGTTCAAAGATTAACTTTTGATAGCTACTTGTATAAGAAAGTTGTTGCTATGAAACCTTTACAGCAATTAAAAATAACTTTCTTAACGCTAGGATCGATTTTAAGGGGTAAGGCATTAGCTCCGACAAATTATAAACCTGTAAAAAGTGTTGTAAGGGATGAAGAAGAAGTCGAAAAAATGTTAAAAAACTTCTCAATTAAAGGGGGCATAAAAGTTAAGAGTTCAAAAGTGTAAAATCAGCAATTAGTAATGAGTAATTTCTTACAAGAGCTAAAAGATTTAATCTATTATTCCTAAGATTAAAATCTTTGGTCATGACCATGACTCCATTATTGTTGTCGAAAATTTCAATAAGTGATTGAATATTTTCCTGAAATAAATTTATTAATTGATCATATTCCCAATCTTTAGTGTTAACTAAATTTTCAAGAGCTTGAAGGAATTTAAAAACATCTATTTCAGATTTCTTCTCAAATAGTTCAATATTTATGTTATCTCTACAAGTATAGATATCATTTCCCAAACTCCCTTTATTGGCTAGCTTTGTATACCTAGAAATAATATTTATTAAATTTGAAGAGTTAATTGTTAGTTTTAATTTTTGTATTGTTTCTACTCTATTTTTTAAATCAGCTATATCTAGAATATTTAAATGACTTATATTTTCTGATTCACAAGTGGAACTTATAATTTCTCTATCATATGACACATCTTCCAAATGACTAATTATTCTTTGCCTAGAAAATTCAATTAAGTCATCTAATATTTCTTGAGGATTAAAATTTAATGTATTAAATTGTGAATACCAATGATTTATTAATTTTGCAATAAGTTTATCAAATTTCAAATTAAAATTATTTTGCCAGATAATTTGAATAATTCCATTTAGATTTCTTCTTAATGCATATGGATCAGAAGAACCACTTGGTCTTTTCCCCATAACAAATATACTTATTATTGTTTCTAATTTATCTGAGATAGCAAGAATAGATCCAGACTTGGTAGAGGGTAAATTATCTTTATAAAATCTTGGTAAATAGTGTTCGGAAACCGCTAGTGAAATATTTCTGCTAAAACCTTCTCCCCTTAAATATTTCCCTCCCATGACACCTTGCAACTCTGGAAATTCTTTTACTATTTCACTACACAAATCGTGTTTTAAAAATTTGGCAGCTACTAATAACTCTTGAACATTTATAGATGAATCTTGCACTTCATTAAAAATTTCATTAGCTATAAAAATTATTCTTTCTACTTTCTCAGCAACATTTCCAAGCCCTTTTAAGTAACTTATTGAAGAGATCTTGTTGTTTCTCTCATTGCAAGAAAGATTTAGATCAGTTTCGATAAAAAATTTAGCATCTGCAAATCTTGCCTTGAGAACATTTTCATTTCCTTTTTTAATAGATTTATTAGCTTCCTTCAGACCATTAGATATTATGAAAAATCTCGTACTTAATGTTTCTCTAGAATCTAGATCTAATTTATTATAATTTTTATTTTTTTTAAATAAAGGTATATATCTTTGATGATTTTTCATTACCGTGCATATAACTTCCGTTGGTAAAGATAAATATTTAATATCAAAATTTCCAACTAATAAATCTGGGGATTCTACCAAGTCAGTAATTTCATTTAATAATTGATCTGATAAATCGGGATAAAGTTTTAAGTCATAAGAAGAACTATTTATTAAATCATTAATTAATTTTTTCCTTTTAGTCCTATTAGCTAACACTCCAGAAGCTCTTAAAGAATCCAAATAATTATCGGGATGATTTATAAATACCTTATTGCTAATTAACCTATGTCCTCTAGAAATATTATCAAAAATAATTTTTGGTTCTACATTATCAAGATTAAATTCTAATATTTCCTCATTATATAAAGAAATTATCCATCTTATAGGTCTTGAGAATTTAAAATTTCCATAACTCCATTTCATAAATCTTGATCCTTGCAGAGCTTTAATAACTTTTGGGATAATCAATGATAATAAGAATTTCGTAGATTTTCCTTTCTCAATTTTTTCTCCAAATACAAAATCCACATTTTTTATCTTTTTAATCAATAGATCCTTAACGTCTATATCTAAACTTTTTGCAAATCCAATTGCTGAATTAGTTGGACTACCCTTCAAAAAGGCATCATCTGCCTTAGGTCCTTTACGAAGCTCAATCTTATCTTTACCTAAATCATTTAATCCTGATATTAAGAAGAAAATTCTTCTGGGAGTAGAAGAGCAAAAAATTTCATTACTTTTAATAAAATTTTTTTCAAGTTCAAACTCAAGAAGTGATTTAAGTTGATTTACGACGGAATCAGCAAATTTAGCAGGTAATTCTTCTGTTCCAATCTCAAGTAAATATGTAGACAAAAAAAAATTTAACTATTACAACTATAATTTACTACCAGTTAAATAAGCTTTTAGCTAATGTATAAAAAGAGATACTTTTTAGTCATCAAGTGGTTAAGGTCGAAAAAGTAAAAAAGAAGAAAAAGGAACTCAAAAAAGAGACTGTTTGTTTGGCTAATGGATTAGAAGTTTCCAAATTTGAAGAATTCAAAAAAGGAAGTCAATTCCTAAAAGAACCATTAGCTAGTGAATTAAAAAATGCCAGTGACCACTTTACAAATGATGCTGTTCAACTTTTAAAATTTCATGGAAGCTACCAACAAGATGATAGAGAGAACAGAAAGCCAGGAATAAAAGATTGGCAAATGATGCTGAGGTTAAGGAGTCCAGGAGGAGAAATACCAGGTAAATTATACTGCTGCTTAGATGATTTATCTAATCAACTTGGCAATGGAACACTTAGAGCTACAACAAGACAAGCTTTTCAGATGCATGGTATTAGAAAAGAAAATCTTAAAAAAGTTATAAAAACCATTGTTGATAGTATGGGTTCAACTTTAGCCGCATGTGGAGATATAAATAGAAATGTTATGGCACCTGCAGCGCCGTTTGAGACTCCAGAGTATAAAGTTGCGAGAGATTTAGCTATTAAAGTTGCAGATCTTTTAACTCCAGTAGCTGCGCAAGGTACCTTCTTAGAACTTTGGGCAGATGGAGATCTTGCATACAGAATTAAGCCTGACAAGGAAATTGAATCAAATAGGAAACTTCAATTCAATGAGAATGTATTTAGTGGTGTTAAGAATGAACCATTATATGGCGCAACTTATTTACCAAGAAAATTTAAATGTGCAGTAACGGTACCTGGTGATAACTCTGTTGATCTTTTAACCAATGATATTGGTATTGTTGCTTTTACAAATAAAAATGGATATCTAGAAGGTTGCAATTTTTACATTGGAGGAGGAATGGGAAGAACCCATAATAATGAAGAAACGTTTGCTAGGATTGCAGATCCTTTAGGATATGTTGAGGAAAAAGATATTTTTGAATTAATACAAAGTATTGTTGCTATACAAAGAGATTACGGCGATAGGAAATCAAGAAAAAATGCTCGTATGAAGTATCTTCTTCACGAGAAGGGTATTAATTGGTTTAAAGACATCCTTGTTACTAAGTATTATCGAAAGCAAATTAAACCATTAAGGAAAGAACCAATTAATAAATTAATTGACTATTTGGGATGGCAAAAACAAAATAATGAGAAATGGTTTGTCGGATTGCCATTACTATCAGGAAGACTCGCCGGAGAAAAAAAATTAACTATTAGAAAATTAGTAGAGAAATATAAATTAGATCTAAGACTTACTCCAAATCAAGATGTATTAATCTGCAATATTTCAAACAAAAATAAAAATGAAATAGAGTTAAAATTAAAAGATATAGGTTATGAAAATCTTGATGATATAAATGAAATTCAAAGGCATGCACTCGCTTGCCCTGCTCTACCTCTCTGTGGGTTAGCAATGACAGAAGCAGAAAGAATCCTACCCGATATTTTAGAAAGAATTGATAATCTACTTAAAAGTTTGAATATTGAAAAAACAATTCTTTTTAGAATTACAGGATGTCCTAATGGCTGTTCAAGGCCTTATATGGCTGAACTTGCCCTTGTTGGAAGTGGTTTAAATAAGTATCAACTATGGTTAGGTGGTAGCAAAAATCTTCAAAGGTTAGCAAAACCTTACTTGCAAAGAATGCCTTTAGAAAACATGGAGAGTACATTAACCCCATTACTTCTTGAATGGAGGAAGTATTATTTAGATTTAGATTTTGGTGATTTTATAGATAAAAATGAAGATTCTTTTATTCTGGATTTATTAAGTAACTAATATCCAACAACTTTTCCATATATTGCTTTTCTGTTTTGATTAGTCCAAGCCCACAATTGATCACCATAACTGAAATGCCACCATTCATTGGGATGCTGTACAAATTCAAACTTTAGCATTACTTGTTTTAGCAAATTTCTTCTGTCATCCCAAATTATTGATTCTTTAGAATTACGATCCTTATAAAATCCTGGGGAAGCACTTATATCCATCTTATCTATTTTGCAACCCATATCAATTAATTTACCAGAACTATCAGCGATAGCTAAATCAATAGCTCCGCCTGTTGAGTGCGGAGGCGGAAACTTATCATCAAAACTTGGATAAGCCCAAAACTTCTCAACTTCTTTAATAATTTCAGGATGAGAATTTATTTCATTAGATTGAAATTTCAAACCTCTTTTCTTACACTCACTTTCGTAAGCTAAATAAAACATATATGATTGAACCTCTATTGGACGCCAACTGTCATAAAGAATTAGTGAATAATTATTATTAATAGTTTGCAAATAATTATTAGCTCTTACTAAACGGGAAACGACTCCCTCGCGAAGAGACCAGATTCTGTTTCTACTTTTATATGGTGCTCCTAATGCCAGATATGGATGCGGTTCTATAAAGTCAATTTCACTAGGGATTGAAATTAGTTTTTCATTGTTATCATCTATAGGGATTTGATACCAAGGTTTGAACACAAATAATACATTTAATTTGTATGTTTACATAAATAAAATTTATTTCAACAATATTATTAATTTAAAAACTCATGAATAAATTTATTATCAGACTTATCAAAAAGTAACTTCTTCAAATTTTGATTATTTTCTAAGTTTGGGTCATCTTTTAAAAGATTAATAGCTTCATTTCTTGCTTTATCAATTAAAACTTTATTCTGAGGAAGATTTTCTAATACAAAATCAGGCAGCCCGGATTGTTTATAACCAAGAATTTGGCCTGGACCTCTAAGCTCTAAATCTTTTTCTGCGACGTAGAAACCATCATTAGAGTTTTGCAATACTTTTAGTCTTTTATTGTTTAGAACATTATCTTCATTCGTAACAAGATAACAAAATGATTGATAAGTGTCTCTTCCTACTCTTCCCCTTAATTGATGAAGTTGAGATAAGCCGAATCTATCAGAATTATAAATTATCATTATTGAGGCATTAGGAACATCAATACCAACTTCAATAACAGTAGTAGAAACTAAAATATTTATTTTATTTTCTGAGAATAGACTTAAAATTTTATTTTTGTCATTTGGGTTTAATTTTCCATGAAGAAGTCCAACATTAAATTTTTTAAAGACCACCTCAGAAAGTTGCTCATAAATATTCATTGCAGAGTTTAAATTTAATTTCTCAGATTCTTCTATAAGTGGGAGTATCACATAGGCTTGCTTTCCTATCTCAATTTGTTTTTCGACAATCTTAAATAGTTCAGATAAATTATTGTCACTTACTATTTTTGTAACAACAGGTAATCGACCTGGCGGTAATTCCGTGATTTGACTAACATCTAAATCACCATATATTGATAATGCTAATGTTCTGGGAATAGGAGTTGCAGTCATAGAAAGCAAATGTGCGTTTTCACCTTTTTTTAATAATCTATTTCTTTGACTAACACCAAATCTATGTTGTTCATCAATAATTACTAGACCAAGAGTATTAAAAATAACCTTTTCTTCAAATAATGCATGAGTACCGACCAAAACATTAACCTGACCATTTTCTAAATCTCTTCTAATTTGCCTTCTCTTTTTCTCTGACGTATTTCCTGTTAATAATTCTATAGATATAAAAAGAGAATTAGTTAGCTTTATAAGACTTTTATAATGCTGTTCTGCCAAGACTTCTGTTGGGACCATAAATGCGCATTGGTACCCTTTTTCTATCATGATTAATATAGAGGAGATAGCAATAATAGTTTTTCCACTGCCAACATCTCCTTGAAGTAGACGGGACATTGGTTTAATAGCATTTAGATCTAATTTAATTTCTTCAAGAACTTGTTTTTGAGAATCTGTGAGATTAAAAGGTAATTCTTTCAAAAAACTGTCTAAAAGAAACTTTTTAATAGAATTATTTGATTTAACGGTTTTCTTATTTCTACTGATTCTTTTTAATAGAAATTTTAATTGCAGTAATAATAATTCATCAAAAACCAAACGTTTTTTTGAAAGTTGAAGATATTCTTGACTAACAGGCAGATGTATATTAACTAAAGACTCACTGATAGATAACAAAGATAAAGATTGAAGTTGTTTATCATTTAAGAAATCAGGAAAATATTTTGCGCAAAAAAGTACCTTTTTGATAATTTTAATAAAACTCATGTTAGTGAAAGAATCTGTTAAAGAATATATTGGTAAAATTTTTCCTTTAAAATTGATATTCTCGTTATTATTTAAAATTTCAATTTGAGGATCAATAAATGATCGTCCATAATCTGTCATTTTTACTTTACCTGAAATAGCAATTTTTATTCCGAGTTTGTACTTTTCTCTTTGACTAGAAAAAAAAGTAAATGATCTAAATCTTTTACCTAAAAAAAATTTGGTAATTTTAATTGAAGAAGTATTATCAAAAACGATTAGATTCATAATAGATAAATTGTTATTCTTCTTACTCTTATACATATAAAATCTCTTGATATTTGCAGTACATGTATATAAATTATCAGGCTTTAAATTTATTATTTTTTCTTTTTTTGTATAATCCAAATATGTTCTGGGGTAATAATTAATTAAATCTTTAATATCAAAAATTCCTAATTTATTTAAAATTTCTTTGTTTGCTTTACCAATACCCTTGATTTCCGAGACATCTGATTCAAGTGAAAGTTTACTTTTTTGTAAATGAGTCATACAAATTGATGAATGATCATTTTCATATAAATCTATAGATTTACTTAATTTTAAAAGGAGTTTTCTTGTATCTATTACTAATCTTTTACGTTGATTAATCTCAAATTTATTGTATAAATTATATTTTTCAGAAAAGACCTTAAATGAAAGATTAAACTCATTATTTAAGCCTAAGTGCTTTAAATTATAAAAACTTTCATATAGAAATTCGTTAAAGTATTTTTCCTTACCTAAAATATTTTTATATCCAAACTCTGTCTCTAGTGTTAATGCACGTTGCAATGGTCTAATCCAATTTTTAATATTTTCTGAGTATAAATTTCCTTTATTCAACTTAAAATAATTCAGTTAGGATTTATTAGTGGTAAATTCAATATTAGAATTTAGTTTAAGTTTATTACACCAATAATTTTCTTTTTTAATTAATAAATAAATATTAGATTTTATTTCCAATAATTTATTTTTTAACATACTTAAGTTAATATTTATAAATTCTAATTCAGCACTATTAATACTAATTAAATTTATTTTTGACAATTTATTTTCACTAAAGTTTTCATCAAGATTTATATATCGGTTTAAGGTTGGATCATATGTCAGTACAAATGGCGATGGATTATTAAACAATAATTGATTATCAAGAACATAAAATAGCAAATCGTTACTTATAAATCTTTTAATAATATCTCTTTTAAAAAGTTCATTATTAATTACAATCGAAAGATCTTGAAGATATAGATTCAAAGAAGACTCAAGAGTATCTATCCATAAAATTATTTCTTTAAATTCAAAAGGTATAAAATACTTACTATCTTTAGTTTGATTATTATTTAAAGATAATTTATCCTCATCAAAA